>CAZBUK010000016.1:0-57342 GCA_964495085.1 uncultured Ignavibacteriales bacterium | reverse complement strand
GCCTTCCCATGACCAGGTGAAAACCAACCGTTCGGGAGGATTTATTTCGCGATAGACTCCCGATGCGATATGTGTAGTATTGTCGGCCGGATTGCGCATGACAATGCGGAATTTTCCTCCGATGCGGAGATCGACCGATGCTTCCGGGGTTTCCAACGGGCCTGGGGCGAACCATTGCTTGATATCCTGCGGATCGGTCCATGCTTTGTAGACCATTTCGCGCTGGGCGGCGACCTTCCGCCGCAAGAAGAGTTTCGAATCGTCCGACGGTTTATTCATAGGCATCTACCTCTGTGATTTTTTGAGGAATTGTTCCAGTGAATCGAGACGGGATTCCCAGAATTTCCTGTAATATTCAAGCCATGCGATTGCTTCGTTGAACGGTTCGACATTAAGCCTGATGCGATGCGAGCGGCCCTCTTTCCGGCGTTGCAGAAGCCCGGCGGTTTCCAGAATCCTGAGATGTTTCGAAATTGCGGGCAAGGAGATATCAAACGGCTCTGCCAGTTCAGTGACATATGCATCCTTTTGAGCAAGATGCTGCAGTATAGCCCGCCGCGTCGGATCGGAAAGCGCTGAAAATACAAAATCGAGAGTATCGGATGAATAGTTAACCATAAGGTTAAATATAAGCCATGTAGATTATCTTGTCAAGAGGTAAGGCTATTAATTTATATATTATTTTAACATTACTTTTATTGTTTCCAGTCCGATAGATTAAATTATATCGAAAATGTTCCGCGGCTATTACATCCGACAATTCTATAAGAGTCATTCTCTGCCAGCGTAGCAGTAACATAAAGCAGGTCATAATTTCCATAAAGGTAATATTGTACGGATTTCAGAGATTTCTCTCCGAAATGTTTATTCATTTTAACCTCGATAAGATACTATCAGTCGGTCATACCCGAGGGTATTTTCTGGTACATGTTTTGCTATTAATTATATCCTGGACGGACGGATTTGACCGGTAATTGCGAAATAACTGGAGAACATGCTATATTCATTTCTAATCTATATTCGAACGTCAAAATCGATTCATTCACGCATCGGAATGATCTTATTCCATCATAACCATGGAGGGATATTTATGAAACGCTTTACGATACTATTTTTACTTCTTTCCGGAATGTTTGCTGTTCTGTCGGGTCAGGGAGCGGGGGTAGCCGAAGTTGTGGCACCTGCGCCATTTAATCTTCTGGAGCCTGCCGACGGCTCCCACATTCTGTTTACGAGTCCTACTGAAATGGTTACACTTCGCTGGGAAGATGTCCTTGAACTGGGAGAAGGATCCGAAGATCCTGAGCGGTACTATATATTACGGCCGGCACTCGACCCTGCATTGACGCTTGAATTCGAGGATGATATCCTATGGGAATCACAGCTTATCGTTCCGGCAAGCGACATCGGATTTGTATTCCGGTTTATGGAACTACTATCGGGCTCCAAGGTCGATACCGTTACGATATACTGGACCGTTGCTGCAGTCGACGAAGACGGGACAACTTGGGCAAGCGATACATTTCATGTGAATTTTTCGATCGATAACGAACCGCCGCTCGCAGATTTTTCACTTATCGGTCCGGAAGACGCCTCTACAGTCGGCGTTCTGCTCGGCGAGGACACACCGTTAGAGGGCAGTATTCCATTCACTTGGAATCCGACAACCGATCCTGACGTCGATACCGTGTACTATTTTTGGGTTATGTCAAATGTTTATCCTCTCCCGGATATACTTACATTCTTTGAAGGGGACGGAGAAAACGGCGATAATGAATCGGTCGGGATTCTTAACCAGGGTAGGTGGTCCATCGGTGGTAATCCCGGGAAACGAGCCGCGAGCGAGGAGGATCCTATTCTTCTCATATTACCCTCCGGAGAATTCGACTCCGGTTCGGAGTGGGAATTCGGAGGAATAGAATCATATTTAAATCTCCCGTATGAAATCGCCTACTACTGGATTCTCGGCGGCATGCCAGGGGAGAGGTTGATGTACTGGACGGTCATAGCGACAGACGGCTTCGGAATAATTCACTGGGTGTCAGCCGGGGATACACTAAGTGTTACCCTGAAAACCCTAGCTACAAGCGTTGACGGTACGACTCCGGGAATTCCTTCGGAATACGCGTTGGCTCAGAATTATCCGAATCCGTTTAATCCCACAACTCAAATCCAATTTGCACTTCCTGAACGAACTCATACAAAGCTTTCCGTGTATACTCTTCTCGGACAGGAGGTTATGCGTCTCATCGATGGCGAAATCGAAGCCGGAACGCATGAGACGGTGCTTGATGCAACGTCGCTCCCCAGCGGCGTATACATATACAGAATTCAGGCAGGTAATTTTACTGAGAGCAAAAGGCTTGTTTTAATGAGATGATTTTTGCGGGTGACTTGTATAAGGGCCGGAAGTTGTATACTTCCGGCTTTTTTTTTATGTTAGAGTCTAAAATCTCCCAACCACAGATCACCGGATATCGAATATTAAGGTGAAAGTGCCGCTTCTCCCTTCCAATCGTTTCGAATGGATAGAACAGCATGCCTATGTATATGGAAGTTATCCCCTTTCATTTTTCATGAGGTTGAATGTATGAAATCCCTTCATAAACTAATTTACAATGAGTTTATCTCACGATTCAAGACCGAACCTGTCATGATAAACTCGCCGGGAAGAGTTAATCTGATCGGGGAACACACGGATTATAACGGAGGATTCGTCCTCCCTGCCGCAATTAACAAAGCTATTGTCATGGCGATCGCAAAGAACAATCTGAACCAAATAAGACTGTACTCTCTGGATATGAAACAGTACCATACTGCTGCGACCGAGACGAATTTCATCAGAAGCGAAATGCGATGGCCCAATTACATTATCGGTGTGGCGGATCAGTTAAAAAGTGAGGGTATTGAGACGGGAGGATTCGATTGTGTGTTCGGCAGCGATTTACCGATCGGTGCGGGACTTTCCTCGTCAGCTGCCCTTGAAGGAGCAGTGGTATTCGGATTGAACCATCTGTTCGGTTTGGGAATTTCAAAATTGGATATGGCGAAGATCGGTCAGAGAGCTGAAAATGAATTTGTCGGGGTGAAGTGCGGGATTATGGACCAATTCGCGAATTTACATGGAAAAATCGGTAACGTAATCCGGTTGGACTGCAGAAGTCTCGAGTATGAATATTATCCCTTCAACCAGGAGCATATCAGCATAGTCCTCATCGACACCATGGTAAGGCGTGAGCTTGCAGCTTCCGAGTATAACATCAGACGCAAACAATGCGAAGACGGCGTCGGAATTCTTCATAAAAAATTCCCCGCCGTTCACAGTCTACGCGATGCAACTCTCCCGATGTTGGAGGAGCTCAGGGGGGAAATGGATCCGGTCGTTTTTCGTCGGTGCCGCTATGTGCTCGAGGAAAACAACCGGGTGTTCGCATCGTGTGAAGAATTATTACGGGGGAACATGCGGGCATTCGGCGAGAGGATGTACGAGTCGCATATCGGACTTCGGGACGAGTACGAAGTCAGCTGCCCGGAATTGGATTTTCTCGTGGATTCCACCCTGCGTACGGATGCGGTACTCGGCTCACGCATGATGGGGGGAGGATTCGGGGGCTGCACGATCAATATAGTCGGCAACGATGAGCGGGATACGGTTGTCAACGAGTTAATGGATTCGTATATGAAAAAAACCGGAGTCAAACCGAACGTTTATGTTGCGCAGATATCCGACGGAACGCATCTCGCTGTGCCGAACGACGAGGTAATCCTTGATTGATCCCGCACTCATGAAGTCTATCTCACTGCATCCTCACCGCAGATTCAATATTTTGAACGGTCGATGGCTGCAGATCTCGCCGCATCGCACGCAGCGTCCGTGGCAAGGCAAACAGGACCGGTCATCAGTCAACGAAAAGCCTGCGTACGATCCGGGCTGCTACCTGTGTCCGGGCAATGAGCGGGCCGGCGGTATCAGGAACGAGTCGTATACCGGCACCTTTGTTTTCGACAATGATTTCAGCGCTCTGAAACCGGATACGCCGGCGGGCTCGCTCAATACCGGGGATCTTTTGGTCGCGAAACTCGAACGGGGTACCTGCCGGGTAATCTGTTTTTCACCCGATCATAATCTCACGCTTCCGGAAATGGAGCTCGAAGATATCAGGAAAGTTGTCGATGTTTGGACACAACAGTACGAAGAGCTGGGGTCCCGACCCTACATCAACTATGTTCAGATCTTTGAGAACAAAGGCGAAATCATGGGATGCAGCAATCCGCATCCGCATGGACAAATATGGGCACAGGAAACGATACCCGAGGAACCGGCGGGAGAGCTGCGGCAGCAGGAAATCTGGTATCGTGAAAAGAATCAAACCCTGCTGAATGATTATCTGAATCTTGAACTCGAGCTAGGCGATCGGATCGTCGCCGAGAACGAAAGCTTCGTCGCGCTCGTTCCGTTCTGGGCTTTCTGGCCTTTCGAAACGATGCTCGTCAGCCGCCGCCCGTTCGGAAGATTTGGAGAGATGACGGAAACGGAAAAGGATTCACTTGCTTCGATGGTAAAGCTCATCACGACACGGTACGATAATATATTTAACGTATCGTTTCCATATTCGGCCGGGTTCCATCCCGCACCGACAGACGGTAGACCTCATCCCGAATGGCATTTTCATATGCATTTCTATCCGCCATTGCTTCGTTCGGCAACGGTTCAGAAATTCCGTGTCGGATACGAAATGCTCGGCACCGAGCAGCGCGATATTACCGCGGAATATACCGCGAATCTACTGAGAGAGCTTCCCGATATACATTACAATCAGAGAGAAGTCTGACAAGTTATCATTGTGAATATCCCGGTCGAAGACTGAATCATTCGCTGCGGGAAATTTTTCTGATAAGGTATAAACATTTCGGAGATCGAGTGCACATGTTACGATCATCTCTTATACTCATTATATTTTTAGGTTACAGTTCGGCACTGTACGGACAGGCAGAAGCGGATACGGTTGTGATCGCCCGCCTGCTTCAGGAATTTCTGAAGGGAGCTTCAGAAAACAATGCGGCCGTACACGAGCGATTTTGGGACGATGAACTGATTTACACCGGGTCATCGGGACGGAGAGTGGGAAAGTCTGATATATTACGGGAAGTTTATTCTGTTCAGGAGGGTCAACAGGAGGGAAATCCGGCGATGTATTCCGCTCAGGATATCCAAATTCGACTATACGGAAATGCAGCGGTCGTTGTTTTCCGGCTCGTTGCTACACGGAAGACTTTGGAGAATGATTTCTCCGAATCTTTTTTCAATACCGGTGTCTTCGTAAAGCGAAGCAATGAATGGAGAGTGGTCGCGTGGCAGGCAACGAAAATATCGGAATAGGATGATACAATACATATTATATGGCAGAACCGCCGATGCCTGCCGGGCAGGTTTTTTCATAGAAAAGGAGAATTTTACTTGCATATGAAAGATTCAATATTTATATTAGGTATACCTAGTATAGACTTGACACATCTGCAGGTACCAAATTGGCAATAGACTTCGAAAACTCCAAACCTCTTTATCTACAAATTATTGACGACATCAAATCGGAGATCAATAGCGGAGTACTTAAAGTTGGTGATCAGGTTGGATCGCAGAACGAACTTGCTCAGAAGTATAAAGTCAGTCTTATAACCGTTAAGAAGGCGCTCTCCGAACTCATAAAAGAGGGTATACTTTTTAGTCGTGTCGGGAAAGGTACATACATTGCCCGCCGCCATGCACAGACAAAATCCATAAGCGCTAAAACATTCGGCCTTGTGCTACAGGATTTGAAGAGTCCTTTTTTTTCACTTATCGCACAGGAAGCCGAAGCCCACGCGTTCGACGAAGGATATAACATCCTCCTGACCAATGTATCGGGGAAGGTGGAAAAAGAAGAGGGACAAATCAGACATTTTCGTGATATTGGTGTGAGCGGCCTGCTCATCGCCTCAATGAGTCATAAGTACTTTGCGAATCAAACGATCCGCCAGCTTCATAATGAAGGATTTCCGTACGTGATGGTGTCGTACAATCATGATCCGGATATTTATTTTGTGGGAACCGATCATGAATACGGCGGCTATATTGCTACCGATCACCTTATCAAGCAGGGATATGAAAATATAGGTTTTATTAACGGCGAGATCGGCAACGTTGTCGGTCAGCTCCGGTATGAGGGATTTAGGCGGTGTATGCAGGATAACGGACTGAAAACAAGGGATGAGTACATCATGCATCTTCCGTTGGGAGGCGAGTGGAACGACTTTAAATCCGGATATCAGTTGGGAAAAGAATTCGTAACGAAATTAAAACGACCTGAGGCGATGTTCATCTACAACGATCTCTCAGCACTCGGATTTCTCCGGGCGCTGTTAGAGCACGGCGTACAGGTACCGGAAGAAGTTGCGCTCGTCGGGTTCGACGACATCGATCGCGCTTCGTATGCTCGCGTACCGCTTACTACCGTGAGACAGCCAATAAAAGATATTGCGAGCATCGCAATCGACGTTCTCATAAAGAGAAAAACCGGTGAGGACGTTCCGGTTAGAACCATACTAAAACCGGAATTGGTGGTCAGACAATCCAGCGTCGGTTCTATTGTACTCAACGAATAGATAGATTTTTTCTGCTGATTGGTATACCAAGTATAACCGATACCTTAGTAGATCTTACAGATATAAGATAGTCGTTCTTTTACTCGGCTCGGAGAAACAATTTTTTCGGACCGGTCTCCCCGTAGGAGTGTAGACTCTTTCGAGCCCGTACTTGTTAAGTGAGATCCGGTTAGGTTCCGATCCTCCGAACAAACTGTCTGTACGGATTTTCGTGTCTCTATCGATGCTTCTCCGCCTTAGGTAATTGAATTATTGATCGAATGTACGTATGATTATCATTCCCACGGAGGGAGGATCTTACGTGATGCAACCAACCGATCGATGAACCGGAATCTTCGCGAGACAATCCTGCGCCGGAATGCAGGACAGCAGTTACCCGTCTCGTACATTATCATTGAAAGATATTTTCTTGCACTATCTATAGCAGCCTCATGCATAAACTCATACTCCTCATCTGCATCCTGATCGTATCCGGATGTTTGCCCGATGACGATGTCACCACATTGAAACTCGCTCACGGCCTCGACCAATCACATCCCGTTCACCTCGGCATGGAGTTTATGGCCGAGCGGCTGCGTGGACTTTCCGAAGGAAAGATGCAAATTGATATCTACCCCAGCGAACAGCTTGGAACGGAACGACAATGTTTGGAGCTTCTGCAAATCGGCAGCCTGGCAATGACCAAAGTTTCATCCGCAGTACTCGAAGGTTTCGCTCCTCAGTTCCGCGTCTTCGGTTTGCCGTACATATTCCGCGACGACGACCATCGCTTCAGTGTACTCGAAGGAAGTATCGGCAAGGAGCTGCTTGTCGGCCTGGAGCCGAATCGGATCAGGGGACTCTGTTTTTACGATGCCGGCTATCGAAGTTTCTATTCGGTGAGCCGCCCCATCAGAACACCCGATGATCTCAGCGGTTTGAAAATACGGGTGCAGGAGAGTCCAATGGCGATACAAATGGTAAACATCATGGGAGGTGCGGCCACGCCGGTATCATGGGGAGAACTCTATACCGCACTGCAGCAGGGCGTTGTCGACGGAGCCGAGAATAATCCGCCTTCATTCTTCACTTCTTACCATTTCGAGGTAGCACGGTATTTCTCGCTCAATCAGCATACCGCTGTGCCGGATGTCCTCGTGATCAGCAAGCACGTCTGGGATCATCTCACACCGCAGGAACAGATCTGGCTTCAGCAGGCTACAGACGAATCCGCACAGTATCAGAAAGAGATCTGGAGGAATTCGACGGAAGCATCACTTAGCGCCGTACAGGATGCCGGCGTGGAAATCATTTACCCCGACCGCGAACTGTTCTTTGAGCGGGTTCAGCCTCTCTATGAGAGGTACCGTACCGATTCCCGGATAGGCGCCTTACTCGAAAAAATATTGGCCACGGAATAATGAACACTATGCGGAATATACTCGACCGAACGCTTGAACGTTTCCTTGTCCTGCTGATGATCGTCATGGTGCTGAACGTTCTTTGGCAGGTCTTCACCAGATTCGTTCTCGGCTCCCCTGCGACGTTTACCGAAGAACTTGCACGATATATTCTGATTTGGGTGGGAATGTTCGGAGCCGCGTATGTCGCAGGAAAAAATATGCATCTCTCGATAGATTTTTTTACGGCTAAACTCAGCGGTAAGGCTAAGTTCTGGTCGGATGTTTTTATCAGGCTGTGCGTCATTCTCTTCGGGCTCTTCGGGATGGTCATCGGCGGCGTGTATCTGGTGTACCTCACCCTGGTTCTCGAACAGACATCGGCCGCTTTGCAGATTCCGCTCGGGTATGTGTACATCGCCATTCCGGTCAGCGGACTGTTGATCATGTATTATACAGGCGCCGCACTCTTCGAATACGTTACCAATAGTCCGACAGAATAAGGGGCAATATGGAATATCTCGGTATCCTCATCCTGGTACTCCTTTTTGTGACGCTGCTGCTGCTCGGCGTGCCAATCGCCGTCTGCATCGGTATTTCGACGATCGGAACGATGCTCGTCACAATCGATTTCCTTCCAGCATTGACGACAGTCTCCCAGCGTATGGGTACCGCCCTTGATAGTTTCGCATTGCTGGCGATACCGCTCTTCATCATTTCAGGCCACTTCATGAGCAGAGGAGGAATCGCGCATCGATTGATCGAGCTCGCCAAAGTGTTCGTCGGAAGATTTTCGGGAGGATTAGCATACGTCAACATACTTGCCTGTGTATTGTTCGGCGCGATCGCAGGTTCGGCAGTCGCCGCCGCCGCCGCGATCGGTGCATTCATGATCCCGCTGATGATTCGGGAGGGGTATGACCGTTCGTACGGAGCCGCGGTCAATGTGACCTCCGCTACCTCCGGACTCATCATTCCTCCGAGCAATATTCTGATCGTTTACTCGCTTGCAAGCGGAGGCGTCTCAATTGCAGCTCTCTTTCTCGCAGGATACCTTCCGGGGATTCTGATGGGAATTTCGCTTATGTTCGTATCGGGAGTGCTTGCAAGAAAGAACCGGTATCCTGTCGGCGAAAAGATCCCCTTCCGCGACGGGGTTAAAAAATTATTCGATGCGCTGCCGAGCCTGCTGCTTATCATCATCGTGGTAGGCGGAATAATCGCCGGATTTTTTACCGCTACCGAAGCATCAGCAATCGCGGTTCTGTATACGTTTATCCTCTCGGTGATCATTTATCGGGAAATTAAGTGGAAAGAAGTTCCCCAGGTACTGCTCCAATCGGTCGTGACAACGGGCGTCGTGATGTTCTTGATCGGGACTTCGATGGCGATGTCATGGATCATGTCCTATGAGAATATTCCGCAGAATATCACTGCGTCGCTGCTCGCACTCACGGATAGCAAACTGGTCATATTACTGATAATCAATATTATTCTCCTCGGCGTCGGTACGTTTATGGATATGACGCCGGCAGTGTTGATATTCACGCCGATATTTCTACCGGTTGCTGTCGAACTGGGACTTGATCCCGTTCATTTCGGCATTATCATGATAATGAACCTCTGCATCGGATTATGCACCCCGCCCGTCGGAACCGTCCTTTTTGTCGGATGCGGTATCGCAGAGACGACGATCACGAAGATGATTAAACCGCTGGTGCCGCTGCTGATAGGTATGATATTCACGCTGCTCGTCGTCACGTTCGTGCCCGAGCTGAGTTTATATCTCCCCCGTCTGTTCGGGTTTTAGATTTTAAACGTTTATGAAAGGCAGGATGATCGCATGAAACCGGATCCGCTGCACTCGCTTCTCGATCTGAAGTCGGAGTCGTCAACCGTGACGCAGTTTACCATATATACAGACTTCGTCGTCGAGGTCTACCCGTCGTCGATACACGAGCTCGAACCGGCGGTTTTCTTTATTGCGCGGAAGGGGGGCGTTAAATATCTGTTCGGTATGACGACGCAGTCAACCTCCATGTTCGACCGATTTCAATCCAAGGTTGTCTTTAAACTCAACAGCGACCTGTCGCTCACGGTTCTGCAGTGCCCCTTGTCCCATGAAAACGCATCAGTAATCCGCGAATTATTTCCGCATACCCGTCCGCGTCTTATCGGCATTGAAAACTCTTTCGGACTCGGTGACCGGATCGGGTTGTCGAATCCGGGCCACCTGCAGGCAATCAGAAATTCGGGATTTCACGCCGTACTCGCACAGCAATCGATCCGCGAATTGACCCGGACCAACCGCACGCCTGAAGAAGTGATGGACGCGGCAACATGGTCGGTCTTTCAGGAGAGTTATAAGGACGGATTCGGAGCCGACGCCGACCACCTGAAAACTCCCGCGGATATCGATCTGATGGCGAGAGCGGGATTCACGATGTTTACGATCGATCCGAGCGAATACGTGGTCAACGAAGCGGCGGTTCTGGATGAAGCCGAGCTGAAGCGTAGAAGCACCGGCGTCGCCTGGCAGGATCTGCAGGATACATTCGACGGATTCGTCGAACGTTATCGGGATGTGACATTGCCGGTCGACGGCCCATTCTCTCTCACTCCCGATTACAGGGAGGTACTACAGGCGATCGTCAAGTACGGCAACGTTATCGCACACGTGGTCAGGATGAGCAATCACCTGAAAATGCAGTATCCCGATCGCCCGTCGGAAATCGAGGTATCGGTGGATGAGACGGATTCTCCGACCACCTTATTCGAGCATTACTTTATAGCAAACGAGCTGAAGCGGCTCGGCATCGGACTCGTCAGTCTCGCGCCGCGTTTCATCGGCGATTTCGAGAAGGGCATCGATTACCGGGGGGATATCGCCGTCTTTACGGAGGAGTATAGGAAGCATCTTGCAATCGCGGCGAAACTCGGACCTTACAAGATCAGCATTCATTCCGGCAGCGACAAGTTTTCCGTCTACCATGCAATCGGAGGCATCGGAAGCGGTTTCGTCCATGTAAAAACGGCAGGCACCAGTTATCTCGAGGCGCTGCGGGTAGTCGCCGTCAAGGAACCCGGATTGTTCAGAGAGATCCTCGATTTTTCCCTCGATAACTTCGCTGCAGAAAAGCAGACCTATCATGTTTCGGGAAAACTGGAGAACGTACCCGACCCCGCTTCGCTCGAAGATTACGAACTGACCAAACTCTTCGATCTCGACGATGCGCGGCAGGTGCTGCACGTTGCCTTCGGAAAAGTGCTTACCGTTCGCGGCGACGACGGAGAGTACATCTTCAAGGAAAAGATCATTCGATGTCTCGAGGAGCATGAAGAATTGCATTACCGGTTTATCAAGAAACATTTTCACAGACATATCGAACCGTTCGGAATTATAACGGAATCGATGCAATCGACGCCCTAGGGTGGTGCGCCCGGTGCCGTTTTACGGGCAAGAAGCTTAACAATTATCTATATAATAAAGGAATATGGTCGTGTCTTACCTTGAAGATCTATATAATCTGAATGGAAAGACCGTCGCGATCTTCGGAGGTTGCGGGGTACTCGGTGGCCAGATGGCGGCTGCACTCGCGAAGAGCGGGGCCAGAATAGCGTTTCTCGACCGGAACAAAGACGGTGGCGCGAAATGCGGAGAGAACGTCCGGCTTGCCGGCGGCGAATCCACGATCGTCTATGCCGACGTTCTGGACAAAAAATCGATCGCAGAGGCCTGCGAGACCATCCGCTCGAAGTGGGGGAGAGTCGATATCCTCGTAAATGCCGCCGGAGTCAATTCGGCGACTCCCTTTTTGGATATCGACGACGACGAATGGGAGCGGATCATTGCTGTGAACCTCAGAGGGGTTTTTTACGCATGCCAGGTCTTCGGGAAAGCGATGATCGACGACGGCAAAGGAGGTATAATCATCAACGTCTCCTCAGTGTCGTCGGAGATCCCACTCTCGAAGGTGTTGACGTATTCACTGACCAAGGCGGGGGTGAATAATCTCACAAAGTATCTCGCCCGGGAATGGGCTGAATACGGCATACGCGTCAACGCGATCATGCCGGGATTCTTTCCGGCAATTCAAAACAGAAAAATACTTACCGAGGAACGCAGCAAGTCCATATTCAACCATACGCCGATGAATCGTTTCGGCGACCCGACCGAACTTGCCGGCGTGACGGTATGGCTCGCATCCGAGAAAGCGTCGTCATTCGTAACCGGAGCAGTTATTCCGGTGGACGGAGGTTTTACGGCGATGACAATTTAGCAGCCGGGAAGTTTCGATGCAACAACGATCATCCACCAGTAAAGGCATCTACGAAACATGACTTCGAAGGGAATTACACAAATGAACTTGGGGATAGTGGGATCGCGTATATGAAGATTACCGAAGCGAAAGTATATGTAACCTGTCCCGACCGGAACTTCGTTACACTCAAGGTATTCACCGACGAGGGGATTTACGGCATCGGCGATGCGACCCTGAACGGCCGTGAGCTCTCGGTGGTGACCTATCTCGAGGAATATGTCGTCCCCCTGATCATCGGAAAAGATCCGTTTCAGACGGAAGATATCTGGCAGTATCTCTACCGGGGCGAGTACTGGCGCGGCGGAGCCGTGACCATGACCGCCATCGCCGCAGTCGATATGGCCTTATGGGATATTAAAGGGAAAGCGCTGAACGTACCCTTGTACAATTTGCTCGGCGGGAAAAGCCGGTTCGGTGTTATGGTATACGGCCATGCGAACGGAAAGGATATGGAAGAGGCGATCGACGAGGTAGGAAAGTACATCGATATGGGATACCTCGCGGTTCGCGCCCAGTGCGGAATACCCGGACTTCCCAGCACGTACGGCGTAGCAAAGGAAAAATTATTCTATGAACCGGCGCAGAAAGGTATGCCCCAGGAAAATCTCTGGTCGTCCGAGAAGTACCTCAACTTCATTCCCGGATTGTTCCGGCGGCTTCGCGAGACTTACGGCGAAGAGGTTCACCTGCTCCACGACGTTCACCATCGCCTTACGCCGATTGAAGCGGCAAGATTGGGAAAAAGCCTCGAACCCTATCATCTCTTCTGGGTAGAAGATGCGGTCACGGCGGAACCGCAGGACGGATTCCGCGTTATCAGAGAGCATACCTCGACGCCACTCGCGGTGGGAGAGGTATTCCATGATATATGGGACACGCAGATGTTGATCACCCAGCAGCTCATCGATTATCTCCGCATGACCGTTCTCCGCGGCGGTGGATTGACCCAGATGAGGAAAGTTGCGTCGCTCGCCGAATTATACCATGTCCGGACCGGCTGTCATGGGGCAACCGATCTCTCGCCCGTTACGATGGCGACGGCGCTGCATTTCGATATCTCGATAAATAATTTCGGCATTCAGGAATTTATGCGCCATACCGAGAAGACGTACGAAGTGTTTCCCAACGCGTACTCCTATAAAGACGGCTATATGTACCCGGGCGACGCGCCGGGCCATGGCGTCGATTATAATGTCGAACTGGCGAACAAATATCCCTACGAAAGAGCTTACTTACCCGTAAACCGAAAACTGGACGGAACAATGTTCAACTGGTGACAATACTATGACACGAAACGAACGGATACAGAAATTAATTCAGACGGGCGCCGTTGCCGTTATTAGAATGAGCGATTCGGCCAAACTCCGTAAGGTGGTCGATGCGATACGCGAGGGAGGAGTGGATGCAATTGAAATTACCATGACGACGCCGCGTGCGCTCTCCGTCATCGAAGAGATAGCAGGATCGAACGACGGCTCATTCCATCTCGGCGTCGGCTCAGTGCTGGACGCCACGACCGCCCGGCTTGCCATCGATGCGGGTGCGCAATTCGTCGTGAGTCCGGTGATGAAGCCGGAGATCATTCATACAGCACACCGGTATGACTGCCCGGCGATGCCCGGTGCGTTCACGCCGACCGAAATTCTAGCGGCTTACGAGCAGGGAGCCGACATCGTAAAAGTCTTTCCGGCAGATGTCGTCGGTATGGAATTTTTTAAGGCGATAAAAGGGCCGATGCCGCAGCTGCAGTTGATGCCGACCGGCGGTGTCACGCTTACTAATGCGGGCGATTGGTTAAAAGCCGGCGCGTGCGCGGTAGGTATCGGCGGCGCCTTGCTCGATAAGAAAGCGATCGAGGGGGGCAACTATAAAGTGTTGACGGAAAATGCAAGAATATTAATGAAGAGTCTAAACGATGCAAGATCATAAAAAATGACAGGGATTATCATATGTCTGCACAAGATGCGGGTTCGGTCTTAAGAGAACTGCAGCCCAAACATAAATATTTTATCGGGATCGATTCGGACGGGTGTGCATTCGATACCATGGAAATAAAACATAAGGAGTGCTTTATTCCGAATATCATCAAATTCTGGAATCTCCAGCCGGTATCGAAGTATGCGCGTGAGGCGGCCGAGTTTGTTAACCTCTACTCCAAATGGCGCGGCATCAATCGCTTCCCCGCACTCACCATGACATTCGATCTCCTCAAAGACCGGAAAGAAGTACAGCAGCGAAACGCGGATATTCCCGAGGCAGATGAGCTGCGGGATTTCATAAAGTCCGGACTTCCCCTTGGCAATCCATCGCTGAAAAAAGTCGCCGAGCAGAATGGAAGTGCGGTTCTGCGCAACGCGCTCGGGTGGAGTGAAGCGGTCAATGCATCGGTAGCCGATATGGTCAGCGGTATTCCGCCGTTTCCGTTCGTCCGTGAAAGCATCGAAAAAGTGGCGCCGGTTGCCGATCTGATGGTGGTATCGGCCACACCAGCCGCTGCCCTCAGAAAAGAATGGAGCGAGAACGGAATCGCTACATACGTACGCGAAATCGCCGGCCAGGAAATGGGTTCTAAAAAAGAACACCTTGCCCTGGCTGCGGTCGGCAAGTATGATCCCGACCGGATTCTCATGATAGGAGACGCTCCGGGCGATCTGAACGCGGCAAAGGCGAATAACGCGCATTTTTATCCGATTATGCCGGGAGACGAAGATGAATCCTGGCGGCTTTTCTATGAGGAAGCGGCGGATTTATTCATCAGGGGAAAATATTCCGGCGCCTACGAGGAAAAACTGATCGGGGACTTTCTGAAACATCTCCCCGATACGCCCCCATGGAAAACATCGGGAGCATAAACGCAACAATACGCATCCGTCCATTCTCTGCAAAAAAGAGACCGTTCGATCAAGTGGGATATGAGCATCAGACAACAGATAAGCCGTCGCGAGAAGTTATCCGAAACAGAGCTCCGTGGATTTATATCGGATTCGCTTGCGGATCTTCCGCTCGACGGTAAAAGAGTGCTCGCGATAATCCCCGACAGCACGCGCTCCGCACCGCTGCCGCTTTTCTACCGGTCGTTTCACGAAAATCTGGGCTCGCGTGCAGAGCGGCTCGATTATCTCATCGCCCTCGGAACCCATCAACCGATGAACGGGGAGGCGATCGACCGGCTTCTCGGACGGAACACAGAAGATCTCCCGCAATACCGTGTATTCAATCACCGCTGGAACGACCCCCGTCAGCTTCGAGAGATCGGATTTATCGAAAAAGCCCGGGTCGAGGAGGTGACGGGAGGGCTGTTCGGTGAGGATGTCGTCGTGCGCATCAATAAACTCATCTTCGAGTACGATCATCTTCTCATCGTAGCTCCGACGTTCCCTCACGAAGTCGTCGGGTTCTCGGGGGGGAATAAATATTTTTTCCCGGGTATCTCGGGTCCGGAAGTACTCAATTTTTTCCATTGGCTCGGGGCAGTCATTACGAATAAAGCGATCATCGGAACAGCGTATACACCGGTCAGAAAGATCGTTGATCTGGCCGCCTCGATGATCGACGTGCCGCGGACTTGCTTCAGTATGGTTGTAAAGGGAAGTGGCGTGAAGGGAATTTTCATGGGTGCACCCGAAGATTCCTATAAGTATGCCGCTGAATTATCCGCACAGGAACATATCCGCTATAAACAAAAGCCGTTTCAGGAGGTGTTATCGATCGCTCCCGCAATGTACGAGGATGTCTGGACTGCCGGAAAATGCATGTATAAGCTCGAACCCGTCGTAGCCGACGGAGGTCGGTTGATCATCTACGCTCCGCATATTTCCGAGGTATCGTATACGCACGGTCATCTCATCGATGAGATAGGGTATCATGTACGGGATTATTTCATGAAGCAGATGGATCGTTTTACTCACATTCCGCGGGGCGTACTGGCGCATTCCACACACGTGAGGGGCGTCGGGACTTATGAAAACGGAACGGAAACTCCCCGGGTCGACGTCGTACTCGCGACGCGAATTCCCGAGGAACGTTGCCGGCGGATCAATCTCGGGTACATGGCTCCGGAATCCGTCGAGATCGAACGGTGGAAGAACAGAGAATCCAATGGAGTTCTGTGCGTCGAAAAGGCAGGCGAAATTTTGTATCGGTTGCAGCATGAAAATAATAGCTGACAAAAATATACCCTATGTCGGAGAAGCATTCGCGGAGTTCGGTGAAACGATGCTTCTGCCCGGACGCGAAATATCAAAAGGGATCGTTCGGGGTGCTGATATCCTGCTCGTCAGAACCGTTACGCCGGTAGGCAGAGAACTGCTCGAAGGAAGTACGGTTCAATTCGTCGGCACAGCGACGATCGGTTACGATCATGTCGATACCGATTATCTTCGTCAGGCCGGCATCGAATTTTCCTCCGCAGCCGGGTGTAATGCAAATTCGGTAGCCGAATATATCGTAGCATCCTTTTATATATTGGCAGCGCAATACGGACTGAATCTCAGCGATCTCACGGTCGGTATAATCGGCGTCGGCAATGTCGGCTCGCGGGTATCGGAAAAAGCACGCGCAATTGGAATGCAAATGTTGCTGAACGATCCGCCGAAGGCGCGCGAGACGGGAGATTCACGTTTTCAGCCATTACAGGACATCCTCCGCGAATCCGATATAATAACGCTGCATGTGCCGCTGACCTCGATGGGACCGGATCCGACATACCACATGGCCGATACCCGGTTCTTAAACGAGATCAAGCGGAGAGCTTTTCTCATGAATACCTCGCGCGGTGCGGTGGTTGACACACCTGCTCTGGTGCACGCCCTGAAATCGGGAACGGTTGAAAACGCAGTCATCGATGTGTGGGAAGACGAACCTCAGATTCCAACCGAACTTCTTGAACATGTCGCGATAGGCACGCCGCACATTGCAGGTTATTCACGCGACGGCAAAGCGAATGCGACACTCATTCTCTACCGGGCAGCATGCGAATGCTTCGGAAGAACCCCGGTGTGGAATCCGCAAGGATTGCCCGATCCTGAGTTTCCCGTTATCGATCTGTCGGTTAACGATCGCCCTCCTCAGGACAGCATTGCGGAGGTGATTCGAAAAGCATACGATATACTTCGCGACGACCGCTCTCTGCGGGCGATGCTCGATCTCAATCCGCAGAAACGGGGAGCATACTTTGACAGGCTCCGGAACGAATATCCGGTACGCCGTGAATTTCACAGTATGGCAGTCCGAATGCATGAATATAATGAAGGGGTCGTCACGGTCCTGCGATCGCTCGGTTTTCAGGTAAATCCAGCATATGAAATACACGAACCAAAGGAGCATTTAAAATGAAGACTCAGTACCCCATAGGATTAATCGGACTCGCAGTCATGGGCGAGAACCTCGTCTTGAATATGGAATCAAAAGGATTTCCGGTCGTTGCCTACAACCGGACTCCGGAGAAAACGAAGAAATTCGCCGAAACCAAGGCGAAGGGAAAGAATATATTGCCTACCTATACCATCGAGGAATTTATCGGCGCGCTCGAACGTCCGCGGAAGATCATGCTGATGGTGAAGGCCGGTGATGCAGTAGACGCATTCATCGAAACGCTGATTCCACATCTCGAGAAGGGCGATCTGATCATCGATGGAGGAAATTCGGATTATCGAGATACGGAAAGGCGAGGACGTTATCTTGCTGAAAAAGATCTGCTTTTTATCGGGACGGGAGTGAGCGGCGGCGAGGAGGGCGCGCTGAAAGGACCGTCAATCATGCCCGGAGGTCAGCCGGAAGCGTACAAACTCGTCGAGCCGATCTTTACGAAGATAGCAGCACAGGTTAAGGGTGAGCCGTGTTGTACCTACATCGGAGCCGGCGGGGCGGGCCATTATGTGAAAATGATCCACAACGGGATCGAGTACGGAGATATGCAGCTCATCACCGAAGCGTATATGCTCTTGAAGCATGTCCTCGGAATGGATGCAGACGAACTGCACCGGACTTTCACCGAATGGAATACGGGGGATCTTGACTCGTACCTCATCGAAATAACGGCGGACATATTCAGCAAGCGCGATGCGGATACGGGAAAACCGCTGGTCGACGTGATTCTCGACTCAGCCGGGCAGAAGGGAACGGGAAAATGGACTATCCAGGCGGCTCTCGACCTCGGCGTCTCCACACCGACCATTGCTGAGGCGGTATTCGCGCGTATCATATCCTCCATAAAGGACGAACGTGTAGCGGCATCCAAGGTACTGCCGGGACCTACGGTCGCCTTGAACGGCGATAGGGAAAAATTCAAGGATGCGATCCGCGATGCGTTGTACGCCTCGAAGGTCTGTTCGTATGCGCAGGGGTTCGCGCTGATGCAGGCAGCCGGAAATGAATATGATTGGGATCTCAAATTCGGCGAGATATCGATGATCTGGCGCGGCGGATGCATCATCCGTGCGCATTTTCTACAGCGCATCAAGGATGCGTACGATAAAAATCCGTCCCTTAAAAACCTTCTCCTCGATCCATACTTCAAGGAGGTTATCGCGAAAACCCAGACGGCGTGGAGATGGGTCGTATCGGATGCGTTTAAGCTCGGCATACCGATCCCGGCGTTTGGATCGGCGCTTAGCTACTACGATTCATATCGTCACGAGCGGCTCGGTGCGAACCTGCTTCAGGCGCAGCGGGATTATTTCGGTGCACACACTTACCGCCGCATCGATAAGGAAGGGGTCTTTCATACGGAATGGATGAAGATCTAAATCCCGGCAATGACGTCTGTGCTGCAAAGTATGTCAATAATTTTTCGAAATCATGGGCTCAGTAAATGGAGAATCAAGAATGAAAAGAAGAAATGTCGTGGTCGCCCAATCGGGCGGTCCGACCCCCGTCATCAATAATTCACTGCGAGCCATCATCGAGACATGCAAACTCTACCCCGATACTTTCGGAACCGTCTATGCGGGCAATCATGGAATCGAGGGTGTATTAAAGGAAGAACTCATCGATATGTCGGCTCAGCCGGAAGAGGAGATCGGATTGCTGCGCACGACGCCTGCGGCCGGCTCGATCGGGACGTGCAGATATAAGTTGAAGAAGCATCAGGAACAGGACTTTGAAAGGGTAATCGATGTCTTTCGGGCGCATGATATCGGCTACTTTTTCTATATCGGCGGAAACGACTCGATGGATACCGCGAATAAGGTCGCCGAACTTGCCCGGGAGAAGGGCCTCGATCTGGTTGGAACGGGCGTTCCGAAGACGATCGACAACGATGTCGGAGATTCCGAATTTAAACTCATCGATCATACTCCCGGTTACGGCAGCGTCGCGCGTTACTGGGCATTGAATGTTCAAAATGCGAATGAAGAGAACAACGGTTCATCTCCGGCCGATCCGGTATTGGTGATT
This sequence comes from uncultured Ignavibacteriales bacterium, assembly GCA_964495085.1. Taxonomy (GTDB): domain Bacteria; phylum Bacteroidota; class Ignavibacteria; order T3Sed10-11; family T3Sed10-11; genus CAZBUK01. Next base: position 37,604 of record CAZBUK010000016.1, on the reverse strand, counting down.
CAGGTCATGGGACGCAAGATCGGCTTCATACCGGCTGCGGCCCGGCTCGCCGACCCGGGACGCGATCTTCCGATGCAGATATATATGAAAGAGTCGGGAATCTCGCTGCCCGATCTGACAGATGCGGTGAACGACGAATTGGGTAGATCGGGGAGAGTAATCGTGGTGGTCAGCGAGGGATTCCCCGTCGGCGACATAGGTGAGACAAAAGACTCCTTCGGGCACACGCAGTTCTCCGCAAGTAAAATGACCGTTGGCCAGAAACTTGTTAATCATCTGAACGGCAGCGGCATCAGAGCCCGGGGCGCTGCACGCGTAAACGTACCCGGTACCGACCAGCGGCACAGTATGATTTACGCATCCGCCGTCGATCTCGAAGAAGCGTATCGGGTCGGTCAAAAGGCGGTCATGATAGCGAAGGATGAGGGATCCGGATATATGGCGACGATCCTCCGCCGCCCGGGCGGAATTTATATGGTCGATTATGATAAGGTTCCGCTCGAGATGGTAGCAAACTCTGAACGCGAATTTCCCGAACACTGGATCGGCGGCAACAGGAATGATGTGACCGACGACTTCATCAGGTATGCGCAGCCCCTTATCGGCGAAGATTGGGTCAGCATCCCACTCGTCGGCGGAAGACAGCGGTTTGCGCGCATCGAGCCTATTTTCGCGGATCGGAAGTTAAAGCCGTATATCCCGCAAGCATATGCAACGGCGGATAAATAACCCGCTGTGGAATTCAGAATCAACATAGACGCAGACGGAGAAGAGAGCACTCTCAGGATTATATATGAAAACGAAAGATAATTTCATTACCGCAGATTTTCTGCTGGAGACCAAAACCGCGAAGACGCTGTACCATGAGTACGCAGCCGACCTTCCGATTATCGATTACCATTGCCATCTCCCGCCCGATCAAATAGCCGGGAACGCGAGCTTTGAGAATATGACCCGGATCTGGTTGTACGGTGATCATTATAAATGGCGAGCTATGCGTACGTGCGGCGTCGATGAGCGGTATATTACCGGCGACGCCGGCGATTGGGAGAAGTTCAAAGCCTGGGCGGGAACTGTTCCGAGAACCATCCGAAATCCTCTGTATCATTGGACGCACCTCGAACTGAAAAATCCGTTCGGCATATCGGATCGTTTACTGAATGAAGAGACGGCAAAGGGTATATGGGATGCATGCAACGAGATGCTCGCCTCGCCGGAATTCTCGGTACGGGGGATTATCGAACGGATGAAGGTAGAGGTGATCTGTACCACAGACGATCCGACGGATCAACTCGAGCATCATAAAATTATACAACAGAACGATGCCGCCGGGGTGAGAGTATTTCCGGCATTCCGTCCGGATAAAGGTATGGCGGTCGATCATCCCGCAGTGTTTACTCAATGGCTGCACGCTCTGGCTGAGAGTTCAGATACCGATATCATCGGATTTCAGGATTTCTTAAGCGCTATCCGCAACCGGCATGATTATTTTCAATCCATGGGCTGCCGCTTGTCCGACCATGGCGTCGAGGAGATATACGCCGACGATTATACCGAGCGGGAGATTGAAGAAATATTCGCAAAAGCAGCAACCGGTAAATCGCTGATGAATAACGAGATCCGAAAATTTAAATCTTCAATGTTGTACGAATTCGGGCTCATGGATCATGAAAAAGGTTGGGTACAACAGTTTCATATCGGTGCTATCCGCAACAACAATACGCGAATGTTCAGGAAACTCGGCCCCGATACCGGTTTCGACTCTATCGGTGATTTCGAGATGGCCGGTCCTATGGCAAAGTTTTTCGACAGCCTGGACAAAGACAACAGACTCGCGAAAACCATAATCTATAACCTGAATCCGAGAGACAACGAGCTCATCGCGACGATGATTGGCAACTTCCAGGACGGCAGCGTTGCAGGGAAAATGCAGGTCGGTTCAGGCTGGTGGTTCCTCGACCAGAAAGACGGCATCGAGAAGCAGATCGAAGCATTGTCGAATATGGGATGCCTCAGCCAGTTCGTCGGTATGCTGACCGACTCGAGGAGTTTCCTCTCTTTTCCGAGGCACGAGTATTTCAGGCGGATACTCTGTAATATTTTGGGTAACGAGATCGAGGAAGGGCTCATTCCCCGGGATATCGAATTGATCGGAGGAATGGTGAAGGATATCTGCTATCGGAATGCAGTAAATTATTTCGGATTCGGATAATCCGGTCTTTTAGAACCATCATGAGGTTGAAGTACCGGAATAAGGATAGCGCTTTGGACAGAGTGCCCTGAATCGGTTGTCTTTATTTTTTCCGTTCGGGAGTGTCGCGTCAACCGCCGGTTCACTTCGCAGGTTTTCAATAGCCTGAAAATAACCTTTGACGAAACAATATGCGCCTGCTATTTCTCTTCATATTGATTAGTAGTCTGATTGAAGGATTGCCCGCGGAAACGCCCACCGCATCATCGGAGGATATGCCGGAATATGAGGTGACTGTTACCTCGGGAGGAATAGATCGGAAGAATACGATCGTTTCATTGTATCTCCCCGCCGAATTCTCTCCGGGTACCTACTATATGGTCGATGAAAACGGCAAGCGGCACGCCCTGCAAGTTGATGAACGGAATCAGGGATGGTTTATTCTCGAAGAGCTACCGCGCTACGAAACCAGGCGATTATTCCTTTCTCCCGACAATATGAGTTCCTTCAGTCAGAATTCGATGATCAGACAAATGGATGACCGGACCATCGCATTTTATGCCCATGACAACGAGGTCCTTAGGTTTTGGATACGTCCGGGAGAGCTTCCGGATGGCGTCGATTCAGTGTACAAACGGGCAGGCTATATACATCCAGTTCGGACTCCGTATGGCGTTATCGTCACGCAGGATTATGCGGAGGTACACCCGCATCATCACGGCATCTGGGCTGCATGGACCGATGTCGAGATCGGTGAACGTAAATCGGATTTCTGGAATGTGGGGAAAGGGTTGGGGACTGTCGAGTTCGATTCACTCAACGATAGCTGGGAAGGAATAATTCAATCCGGTCTCAGATCTAAACACCGATACGTTGACCTGTCGTCGGGAGTTCAGATTTCAGTATTGGCTGAAGAGTGGACCGTACGTGTCTACAATATCTCGAACGATTATCATGTATTCGATGTCGCCATAATTCAATCCGCGATCACCTCACAACCGATGATTCTTCCTGTATATAGATACGGCGGACTCGGTTTCAGGGGGCATGAGGATTGGGAAGGAGAAGATAAAGCATTTTTTATTACGTCCGAAGGCAGAGGAAGAACAGACGGGTACGGGACCCGTGGACGATGGTGTCATATAGGCGGATATACCGGCGGAAAATTGGCTGGAATTTCAATCTTCGATCATCCCGGAAATTTCAGACATCCTCAGCCGATGCATATTCATGCAACCCGTACGTTCTTCAACTTCGCCCCCGTTCATCTCGGCGAAATGAGAATTGAAGCCGGTAGTCCCTACCGGATGCAATACCGGTTTGTCATTTACGACGGGGAACCGGATACAGTGGAACTGGATAGAATGTGGATGGACTATGCATATCCCCCCTCCGCAACCATGACTAGAACCGGCAAAAAAGAGATATTACAGGAATAATTTCTCGATTCATATAAAAGATATGAACTTCTGTACAGCCGGAATCCTGTATCGTTCCGGTGTGAGAGCGGATCGAGAAACTTCCGATCGAGATATTAATTCCAGGTCTCGCTGCATGAATATGGCTGCTCCCGGCAGACTATGCATCCGGTACGGTCTGCTTGCGTTACTGAAAAAGGGATGAGTCCCGGAAGATGAAGATTATACAGAATATACCCGGTGGAAAATATTACTGATGTTCGCCGATATATCTCTTGTCGATACCGCAAAATTCAATTTCATAATCAGTGGGAAGGAATTTACTATGAGCCCGATTGAGTTTACGCGACGGCAATTCGTGAGAACGGCGGGGGCTGCTGCGGCAGGTACGTTTCTCGTATATCCTACCGTACCGTTTACCGGTCGATCGAAACGCTCCGGTAAAATGAAGGTCGCACTCGTTGGAACGGGGGTGCGCGGCGTTCGTATGTTCGGGCACGATCTAGTCAGGGACTATGCCGAGTTCATCGAACTGGTCGGGATCTGTGATATAAATCCGGGCCGCCTCCGCTATGCCGGTGAATTCATCGGTGCAGGCAGTCCCCGATTCACTTCACTCGATGAGATGCTTCAGGTTACGAATCCGGAATGGCTGATCGTGACTTCCTGGGACCGTGAACATCATACTCATATAGTAACGGGTCTGAAAAACGGATGTAATATTATTTGTGAAAAACCGATAACCATCGATGAGCAGAAGGCTCAGATGATACTGGATGCCGAGAAACAGTACGGGAAGAAAATAGTCGTTACACTAAACTACCGCTATGCCCCCCATAGGGCCAGATTGAAAGAACTGCTATTGAAGAAGGTCATCGGAGATATTACCACGGTTGATTTTCACTGGAATATCAATCACCCGCATCTCCAAAGATATATGCAGAGGTGGCATGGCGAAAGCGAGAAGAGCGGGTCGCTCTGGGTGCATAAATGTACGCATCATTTCGATTTGGTCAACTGGTGGCTGGATTCTGAGCCTGTGGAAGTATTCGCGTATGCTTCACTGGACAAATTCGGCAGGAAAGGACCGTATCGCGGTAGGAACTGCCGCGATTGTGCACACACTTCGACCTGTGAATATTATTGGGATATTACGGAGGACGATCACCTGAAAAGGCTGTATGTCGATAATGAAGACTTTGACGGATATATACGGGATAATTGTGTTTTCAGGAATGAGATCGATATATACGAAAAACATGCTGCTATGGTGAAATATGCAAACAATGTTTATTTGAACTATTCGCTTACAGGCGATTCTGACTATGAAGGATTCTGGATCGCCTTTAACGGGACGGAGGGGAGAATTGAGGGCAGGGAAGGTGGATGGCCTGCCGGGAAGGATTATCACGAATGGATAATAATGCCCCGCGGCGGAACTCCTGAGATTCTCAAGGTCCCGTTTGAGGAAGGTGGACATTGGGGGGGCGATAGAGTTCTCATGGACAGTTTGTTTAGAAATCCGGAAGGTGAGGATCCACTCGGACTTAGGGCCGGAACACGTGACGGCGTACTATCGATTTTGGTGGGTATCGGAGCGAAGAAAAGTATTGAGACGGGCAAACCGGTGCTCATAGAGGGGCTCACGGAAATTAAACCGATGATTAAAAGGCCGTAAATAAAAAGAATATGACGGTATTGACAATAAACTTTTAAATAAGTATACTAAGTATACAAGGCATGTTCACCTTGCAATATTCAGGGCATTTCGCTGCTTTCTAGTATCAGCCCATAAGCGGTTCTAAGAATTTGGGAGAGTTAACCAACGATTCCAACATAAAAAATCCAAAGACCGGCTTATCCAAATGAATTCACTGATATCCATCTCACTTCATTTCTTGACTCTATCTACTCTTTACGCTCACTCGGTAATTTATAATACCAAACGAATCGAAGGTCCAACTGTGACAATTTCAGTATCAATGATTTTAAACCGCTTATTCCGAAAATGCTATCCGAAAAAATGATAACCCGTTACGCCATATCGTGTTTGCTTTTCATCACAATTAGTTGTCTTGAAGTAATACCGCAAGTGCTCGCTTTTCCGGGTGCAGACGGATTCGGCAAATATACGACTGGAGGTCGGGGCGGACGGGTCATTGATGTTACAAACCTTAATGACAGCGGACCGGGAAGTCTGCGTGCGGCCATAGAATCGGAGGGTCCGCGTACTATTATATTTCGCATCTCAGGAACTATCCCCCTTGAGTCAGACCTTATCATCGAGCATGGCGACCTCACCATAGCAGGTCAAACGGCTCCCGGTGACGGAATTTGTATAAGGAACTATAAAACACAAATTGCAGCGGATAATGTCATTGTTCGGTTCCTCCGTTTTCGTCTCGGCGACGAAAGCCGACACGTCGAGGATGCTCTCGGAGCGAACGGTACACGAAATGTGATCATCGATCACTGCTCGATGAGCTGGGGGATCGACGAAGTTGCATCGTTCTATGATAATGAGGATTTCACGCTCCAGTGGTCTATTATTTCCGAAAGCCTCTATAATTCAATTCACCCGAAAGGAGTTCACGGATACGGCGGCATCTGGGGAGGTGCACGGGCAACCTTCCATCATAATTTGCTGGCACATCATTCGAGCAGAAACCCACGATTACACGGCGGCCGTACGCCCCGGACGGCGGATGATGAACAGGTGGATTTGCGCAACAATGTAATTTATAATTGGGGTTTTCAGTCAGTCTACGGCGGCGAGCGAGGCAGGCAAAACATCGTCGGGAATTATTTTAAACCCGGTCCGGCGACGGTCCGGCCCGACCGGATCATTGAAGTATACGACGACCTTGGTATGTGGTACATCAGTGATAATCTGGTCGAAGGCCATTCCTCGGTAACGGATGATAATTGGCGCGGTGTAGTCGGAGCGGGAAGCAGAACCAGGGTCGAGAACCCCTTTGATTTCCTGATCGACTCGACCTTGTCCGCAGCAGATGCATTCGAAAATGTGCTCCTCTTTGCCGGAGCTGTGCTCCCGAAGCGAGATGAAGTGGATGTTCGCGTGGTTCGCGAGGTACGGACAGGTACGGCAACGTATGGAACAGCCTCCTATGGTGCAGATCGTCTTGCGGATACCGGTATTGACATACACGGCATTATCGATAGTCAATCTGATGCCGGAGGCTGGCCTGAGCTTCTCGGTAAGCAGGCACCGAAGGATACCGACGGCGACGGAATGCCCGATGAGTGGGAAATTGCAAACGGCCTGGATCCAATGAATCCGGACGACGCCCGCATCGTAACCGAAAGCGGCTATACTCACCTTGAGCAGTATCTGAATGAACTTGCCGAGCGCAGATGGAGCCGCTCGGGGATAGATAAATGAATGTTAACTTATTTCGTCAACCTGAACGAAGTGAAATATTATCATCAAGCCGGACATCGGCAGGAGCCTGAACGATGAATGCGCCATTTACACGGTGTAGATCTCATGCTGCCTCTATAAATCCGATCCGTTTCAGATTTATCGGAGCGGTAAAAATTACGGCATATGTGTTGTTTCTCGGACTGTCAATCTTTTTTTCGACGCATTCGTTACTCGCTCAAAATGTTGGGAGAATTTCAGGAACGGTGGTCGATTCGCTCGACGGTATGGTGCTCATCGGCGCAAACGTTTACCTTACGGGAACGGGTCTGGGAGCTGCTACCGACCGCGAAGGCACGTTCAGAATCGTTAGCGTCCCGCAGGGAACGTATACGATCCGGGTATCCTTTCTCGGCTACCGGACCGTGGAATCGGAGATTAGCGTCGGTACCGAAGATGTATCCCTTCAATTTCAACTGGCCCCCGATATTCTATTGGGGGAAGAGGTAGTCGTGACCGCTCAGGCACGCGGACAGATGGCGGCAATCAACCAGCAGATAACGTCGAACACCATTCTCAACGTCATTTCCGAAGAGAAGATCAAGGAACTGCCGGATGCAAATGCAGCCGAAGCCATAGGAAGACTGCCGGGTGTATCGATCTTAAGATCAGGCGGCGAAGCAAACCGGGTGGTATTGCGGGGACTTGAGGATAAATTCGTCAATATCTCGATCGACGGAGTGAGGGTGCCTGCTACGGAGGAGGCGAACAGAGGCGTGGATCTGAGCATGATATCTCAGAGTTTCCTTTCCGGCGTCGAATTGTATAAAGCGTTAACACCGGATATGGACGGCGACGCAATTGCGGGAAGCATCCGTCTCGTGACACGGAAAGCCCCCGAGATCCGGAAGGTCAGGGTGGATCTCAAGGGCGATTACAACGGGCTCATGAAAGAGTATGACCAGTATATCTCTTCAGTTTATTATGGAGAACGATTTTTTAATAATTTGTTGGGAGTTCAACTTACCGGGAATCTTGAAGATAGAATCAGAAGTAATGAGCGGATCAATCTCGATTACGGCGACCAGATGATTACTCCGGTTGAGTCGTACTTCATCGACGATTTTATCGTCGAATATACCAATGAGCGAAGGAAACGGGAAGGATTAAGCTTTATTCTGGATTTCAACACTCCGGACGACGGCTCTATCAAATTTAGCAACGTCTATGCCAAGACGAAGCGGGATATTCTCTGGGCGAGAAGACATTACCCCGTCCGCGGAGGCGGGCCGCAGCAAGGGCATCCAGTCTATAACTATCGCGATCAGGAACAAGATATTCAAACATACAGCAGTTCGATTTTCGGTGACAACCGTCTGTTCGGCCTCTCGCTCAACTGGGGTGCATCTTTTGCGGAATCGCAGGCGAACTATCCGTACGATTATCAGGCGATATTCGTTGAACCGTCCGGAATGGACAATCCCCCCAGCGTGAAAACGAATCCTGAACAAATTATACCGCACGCATTCAATAATTTCGCATCCTCCTCCTTATACTGGACGTATTACCGGATCCAGGATAGTTACGACAGAGAGCAGACCACGTTCCTCAATATAAAAAGGGAATACCTGCTGGGTGAGCGGACATCGGGCGAGCTGAAATTCGGCGGAAAGTTTAATTCCAAGGACCGGTCGAATATCCGGAGCGAGGACTTCACACCTTATTATCTCGGCAGATGGCAGAGATATGAATTACTTCCGGACGGAACCATCAGGCCGAAGGATTTTACAGGCACGCACTTCGAGGAATGGTTGGCATCGGGAGGCGGATTTATAGGACTCAATACATTTCTTCATGACTCGCCGGAGACAAGGAACGTCTACGACTCCTATCTCCTGAATCCGCTCGTCGATAGATCCAGAATACGCCAGTGGAGGGAGCTGAACAAATACGGAACCGATATCTCCGGATCGCAGCGTGAGGTATGGTACAATCCGCTGATCAAACATAATGACTACGACATAACCGAACGCGTTACCGCGGGATATATTATGAACACTCTGCAGTTCGGTCAGTTGTTGACCTTTATTGCCGGAGTCAGAATTGAGCATGAGTGGAACGATTATCTCTCCATGTATACGCCGCAGATGCTCCAGGGATTTCCGCTGCCCGTCGACGGGACGCGTGATACTACGTCTTCATATTCCCAGACCGTTTGGCTGCCTAACGTCAATGTGTCTATTCGGCCGACCGGATTCATGAACCTTCGACTTGCGGCGTACAAGGCGCTGGGACGGCCCGACTTTAATATGAGGTTGAACCGATATATCGCTGGACGTCCGGCCGAGGTCGGGACCTCGCATCAGGTTACCGTCGGAAACGTAAACCTGAAAACGTCTCAATCATGGAATTTCGAAGTGAACCCGACATTCTTTCACCGGTCGTTTGGATTGATCTCGGTGTCAGCGTACTACAAAGAGATACAGGATATGTATCACATGCTCGTTGATTTCAATACGGTGGGGGATACGCTGCTGCAGCGATTCGAGGTCGGATGGCCCAGCCAGATGCGGACCACGCCGTATAATCTCACTCTTCCTTATAATTCACCCAGCCCGACGAAGGTGTGGGGATTCGAGTTTGAGCACCAGATTAATTTCCACTTTCTGCCGCAACCCCTCAACAATATCGTATTGTCGTACAATGCGTCGATCGTGCGTTCGGAAACAGTTATGTACGGTTCCCAGACCATTACCTATATAGATTCGTCGGGAATTTTTCCACTGCCCAGGACCTACAACAAGCTTGTCGAACGAAGGCAAAAGCTCGAAGGAATGCCCGAGTTTTTCGGGAACATCGTTCTTGGATACGATATCGGGGGATTCTCGGGGAGAATATCGCTCTATCACCAGGGCAAGCATAATTATTCTTCCTCCGCCTCCGGCTATGACGATATTGTAAAGAATGCGATTACACGTCTCGACGTCGCGCTGAAACAGAAAATACATAGACACGTCGTGGTATTTATGAATCTTAATAATATCACGAATATCGAGGATGCCTTTTCGATCCATAACAGAGTGTTCGATAGGTCGTTGTTCGATCAGAGCGAGAAGTACGGCTTCACGGTCGACTTCGGTATCACGATTGAGCTGTAGAACGGGAATAATAGCTTCACTTTGTCTAATCCACATATGTATTCACCAACCCGCGGAGGTTAGTATGCGCAACAATTACTCTGTTTTTTTCATGCTGTTGCTTTTATTCGCAGTCGGCAATGCGTTCGGGCAGGAAGATGTGCTTTCCTTGGCTCCCTTTGATGGAAGCGACCAATCGTTTTTAAACGCTCAATTTGCGGCTGATACAACTGCTACAGGAGGGTTGCTCCCGAATCGGGTATATGAATTAGAGCGCGGCGGTATCTACTTGAGTCGAGCAATAATCACGATCCTGACCGGTCAGACCCTGCGAATGAGAGCGGCAGAGGGTGAAGGTCCAAAGCCGATTATTTATCTCTACGAAACCGGAACCGGCGACAATCCGACAAGACCTCCGGGGAATTTCGTCGTGCTAAACGGCGGTCATCTGGAGATGAATGATATCGCTGTCGTCGGGTATTTTGAACCGGAACCGGATCGCTTAGACGGTGTGCAGGGCGGTTTAATTAATACTACAGCGGTCGGCGCCTCCATAATCCTCGACAATATGATATTGTCGAACGTGAACGGACAACCTGTCCGCACAGGATTCAATGTCGTCAAGGTGCAGGTGACCAATACCATATTCGCGAATATGGGCGCGCTGACGACTTCGAATCTGGGAGCGGGAAAAGGTCTCGATCTACGCGAAGCGACGGTAGACACCCTCATTGTACAGAACTGTACGTTCGTCAATTATCAGGACCGGCCGATCAGGCATTATAACTTCGGCAACCCGACACTCGGTACGGGACCGATCCGGTACGGCCTCATCGATCACAATACGTTCGTCAACGGTATGGGATATCATGGACTTCTGTCGCTCGGCAACGTCGGAGATGATATCATCATTACAAATAATCTCTTTGTCGACGCGTTCGCCCTCGGAGAAGATTCAACCGATGCCACCAGAGCCGCTGAGTGGGCCAATACCGGCGAGCTGTACGGGAACGGTTTCAATAAGATCACGTGGATCTTTACCGCGCCCAACGATTCAACCGCCTGGAACGTCAGCAATAACTTCTTCGCTCACTCGACGGAAGGTATGGGTTTTCTGACGGATAACGAATTCGGCATCGCCGCACCGCTCTCGGATCATATCAGAGAGAAACTGACCGAGCAGGGAGGCGATCCCGATGCGGCATTCGAGCAGGTCGATCTTTCTCTGGCCAATATACCGGAGCTTATGACGAATATGTTGGAGTGGTATGTGAATCCGGCGGGCGCTAATAAAACAAAAGAGACGGGAACCTTCATCACCGAGGAGCATGATTTCGACAGGAGAATCGTCGAGTACTACCGGGATGAGTTCGATGCGTCCTACTCCACCGAATCGCCCGCATATTCAGGCGGCATCGGCGGATTCCCCGCGGGCGACCTGAACTGGTTCCCCGACAGGAAATCAGTCTGGGAAGTGGGGACAAGCGTCGAGCCTCCGGCCGGTCTGCCCGTCGAATTTACCTTGCTGCAGAATTATCCGAACCCGTTCAACCCCTCGACGAAGATCAGCTTTACGCTTTCTGATCGCGCGCGCGTTAAACTCGAGGTGTTCGATATTCTCGGCCGGAAGGTCGCGACGCTGGTCAACGGCGTTCGCGAAGTCGGTGAGCACTCGGTCGACTTCGACGCGTCCGGACTTCACTCAGGTGTATATTTTTACCAGGTGACCGCCGGTTCGACAGTTCAGACCAAGAGGATGATGTTGGTTAAATAGAAACTGAAGCCCACGATTCTTGACACGAGCGCTCATAGCTGCTGATTTGGGCGCTCGTGCAAGAAAAGATTATCCAGATAAACAGATATGAGTGAACCGAAGTAAAATATCGTTCGGAACGTCTGGCGGATTTCCACCCGTTATGCTCTACTACCGGCTTATAACGGCGAAGAAGAAGAAAAACAGTCTCTGCGTCGTTTATTACAGAATCTTCGGGGAACCCAGATCAAGTGGTTCTTTGTTGCGAATAAACATACAATATTGTATAATATACAAGCTGTTCACTCTCTTATCTGAATTCATACTGTCGTAAAAACCCCCGAAGTTCTGCATCATCCGGATTAGAAGATGGTAGAGGAGACGGTCCCTAAAATTCTCCGACTGTCGAGAATTCTGCACAATCATCTCAATAGCAAGCATACTTACTTCTAATCCGATTCATAGGGGCTCTTCTGAGGATGGGCTATATTATTATATGTAGCCGACTGGACGTCATAATCGATATATCGTCGAATTGAGTTTTTCTGCCGTACTAATTTATCTCTATGCTCTACTGCCGGCAGAAAAAACCCGATCCGACATTTTTAAAATGGAAAGACTATGATGGTACAAGGCAATGCAACAGTAGAATTTCTTCTCTTTTTACAAATCGGGAACACGATTTCAGTCAGTAAGGAGGCGCGTTGATGAAGTACATTACACGATCCTCTTCACAGCGCATCAAATCACCCGGCCTTCGGTCTCCGAGCATTTCCTGCGGAAGCGCTCAAACATTCCACCTGGTTCGTGTATCGATAATTGCGGCTATGATACTTATGATTGTATCCGCTCTCGATGCGCAGAATGTCGGAAGAATCGCGGGGAGGGTGACCGATGCCCAGACGGGGCAGGGACTCCCGGGAGCTAATGTCGTCATTGTCGGAACCATGATGGGGGCCGCAGCCGATGCGAACGGAGAGTACTACATCCTAAATATTCCGCCGGGAAGATACGAAGTCCGCTCCAGCATGATCGGATTCGAGGCTACGCTCATGGTCGACGTGGTCGTCCATGTCGGAAGAACCACGAACGTGGACTTTGAACTGGTCGACGAGGTCTTTGAGATGGGGGAGGTTGTTGTGCAGGCTATCCGTCCCGATGTTGAACGGGATAAAACTTCGACCAGCGCGATTGTCCGCTTCGATGAAGTGGAGGCGATGCCGGGAATACGGGACATCAGCGACGTCATCGGACTTGCTGCCGATGTGATCGACGGACATTTCAGAGGCGGTCGTCTCGGTGAGGAATATTATACTCTCCAGGGTATGGGAATTGTCAATCCGCTCAACAATACCTCCGCATTTCTTCCGATTATGAGCGGCGTCGAGGAAGTCGAGGTTATAACCAGCGGATTCGGGGCACAATACGGCAACGCACAATCCGGGGTGGTGAATATATCCATGCGTGAGGGAGATCCGAATGTATGGAAGACGAGAGCCGAATCGCGTACCCGGACGCCGGGACGAAAACACTTCGGTCCGAGCGTGTTCGACCCCGCGGCGAATGACTATCTTCGATTACTGATTCAGGGGGATATCTGGATGACGGGAGATCCGTCGGCGGATGTATCCCAGCCGTATTATGGTTCGATGGCATCGGGATTGACGAGCAGTTTTGCGGGGGATACGGTCGTACAACTCGCCGTTGCGCAGGCGTTGTGGATGCAGACCAAACGCGATATTGGTCGGACGTATGGAAACGACGTGGATTATTCTATAGAAGCTGCAACCGGCGGACCGCTGAATAACCGCATGCGGATGTTTATGGCGCTCCGATCCATCCGGCAGTGGCCCGTCTTTCCAACAGAGCGGCCGAACACAGAGTATCAGGGAATGGGCAATATCGTTACCGATCTCGGGCGTATGGCCACGCTGCGTGTGAGCGGGGGATTGACTCATCTGAACGATATCGTTTTCCCCGGCTCGAATAACGTCGGAGGATATCAACGGTGGCTATGGGATCGGATCACAGGTGTCCGCGAACGCAGCAGGATCAATGCACAACTCGGCGGCAGATTCACCAAGATGCTCAGTCAGAGCACCTATTACGAACTGAAGCTGAACTCGGTCTTTACGAGCGACATCCTGGGCGCTACTCCGGTTCCGGATATGCTTCCGGATACGATCGATTTCAATTGGGTCGTCGGAACGCTCGCTTTCCCGAACAACAATTCTCCCGACAGAACAAACTACCAGATCGGCTACGATACCTTTACCAAAGAAAGAACCCGGACGGTATCGTTCGACGGTTCTTTCACCAGCCAGGTAACCCTCGATCACCTCGTGAATGCCGGCATACAGATTAATTCATATTTTATCGATGTTACGAATTTCTACAACGTTCGATCGAACAGAGAGCTCGAACGTTACACCGCGCATCCCCTCGAAGCTGCGGCATACATTCAGGATAAGATGGAATTCGAAGGGCTGATCGCCAATGTCGGCCTCCGGTTCGATCTGTGGTATTCCGGTATCGATTATTACCCCGATCTTTTTACTCCTTTCCGTGACGCCGATTCGACAGGAAGGTTCGATCCTGCCAATGCGGATAGGGAGAAATCACCGATACATGCGAGGCTGCAGCCGAGATTGGGAATCTCCTTCCCGGTATCATCGAGCACCGTGTTTCATCTTAACTACGGTTCGTTCATGCAGAGGCCTTCGTTCCAGTACATAGTATCGAGGCGGCTCGGCCAGTTGCGGAACGATCCGCTGATCCTCGGAAACCCCAGATTGAAACCGGAAACGACGAACAGCTATGATATAGGAGTCGTACAGGCGCTCGGCGAAGGATTCACGCTGGACGTGAGCGGTTACTATAAGGACGTAAAAAATCTTATCCAGCAGGCAAACTTCGTCGACGAACGGGCGGGTTATCAGGTGAGCTCGTACTTCAACATGGACTATGCCGACATCCGGGGCTTCAGGATAGCACTGAACAAACGGAGGGGAGCGCTGACCGGTACGATCAACTACCAGTTCGGATATGCGACCGGCAAAAGTGCAACGGCTACGGCCGCAACTCCAATCTTCAATCGCGACACGCTCGGCACAATCACGACCGACCTTGCCAATGTACCGACGAGGGATATTCTGCTCGATTTCGACCGAACTCACAATCTCATCGTCACAGTCGGGTATGTGACCCGATCGGACTGGGGACCGACCGTCTTTAACGGCAAACCCTTCGGTGATCTGTTTATATCTTTAAACTCCTCGCTCCGCAGCGGCAGGCCGTATACGTCGCCGTTCGATCTCAGGCTCATCAACGTAGAACGCGCACCGATGGAATATAACACGGACGTGAAAATAACGAAGACCGTTCGCAATTTCTTCGGGGTGTCGGCCAGGTTCTATGCGGAAGTGTTCAATTTGTTCAATAACAAGATTCTGAACTACGATTATTTGTTTCAGCGCCCCACGGCGACAAATCCTAATCTGCCGTTACAATATTATCTCCGGTATCCGGTCGATGACAGCGAAAACGGAATCAGATATTGGTGGGACAAAGGTCGACAGGGTCCCTTCAGCGTTGATCAGTCGTTTTTAATATACAGCAATCAGCCGAGATCTTTCAGTTTCGGCGTCGTATTCGATTTTTAGAATCGGTATGTACAAATTTATGGTGATGTGATTATGAAATACATCGGATTGATCGTTCTCCTGGCAACCTTCTGGATCGGCGAAACGTTTGCGCAACAGCGGGATTGGCGTGTGCACAGGCGGGGAATGCTGCATCAGACAGTCTATAATACCGGAGAGCTCGGAAGAGCCTACAATGCGGGGGGAACCGTCCAACCCGGAACACCGGCGATGGAGTGGCCGCCGAACTCGCGCATGATACTCGACCGTATCAATTACCCCGGACAACATAATTCGTTCGGCAGCGGGATATGGCTTGCAGGTACCCGGCCCAGCGGAAGAACCTACGCATTTTGCGGAGCAGTCTCCAACGCAAGCGGCGACCCGGTCCCGGTACTGGGAGTATATAGCTCACCCATCGAGATTCGGAGAATCGAAAATTTCCCCGTGCTTGGAGACGGTGAACTGAATTCCGCCTTCAATCCCAACGAAGCGGAAGAGATCATTATTGCACGCTGGGATACGCCTGTCGGGATCCGGGTGACACGCACCAGCCGTTCATGGAGCTATCCCGGTTACGATAGCTTCATCATCTACGAATACGAGTTCGAAAATATATCGAACGATACGATCACCGATTTTGCACTAGTCTTTGCCAACACCTTCGCTCCGTCGATGTTCGGTTACCAGAGAAATCACGGTCAGTGGTCGGAGGGAGCTTACCGCGGGCAACCGCCCGCAGGATTGGGCGATCACTTCACGAGATTCGATCTCAAGCGCTGGATGACCTACAACCATGAACGCGACGGATTGCCTGATCCGGATTTTTTCGCGCAATGGTCGACACCGGGAAACCGGGGAGGTCTGAATTCTCCGCAGGCTGCCGGTCTCATGGTACTCCACTACGACTACGATCATATCAGCCGTAGGGACCAGACGAACCAGATCTTCCTGGTACCCTCGGATAGCGCAGGAATGTGGGATGAGAATAACAAAGCCAAGCAACCGTTCATGCTGCGATATGAAAACGGAAACCTGCCGGCTGAGGCGAAAACCGCTACGTGGTTGAATCCCGACCTTCAGAGAAGACCGGCAATCTTCACCGGAATCGAGGATTCGATCCGCTTCGTCACGCAATTCGAACCCGAACTCTGGCCCTACTGGAAGGGACGGACGCGGGGTTCGACGAACCTTTCATGGTGGCAGCCGGTCGCACGGGCGTATGGATTTTACCCGTATGTCGTTCCTCCCGGCAGGACGATCAGGTTTTCCGTAGCTGAAGTGGTAGGGTACGGACCGGGGGTGCAGGGCGACCGAATCTATAGGGATCTTGGAGGCGCAGTCCGTGCAGGCGTCGATGCCGGATCGTACTTCAATCCCGTCCCGAGCTTGTACGATACACTCCAGTATCCGCATCTCGGAACTCGAAACTTTATTGGAAGTACCTACCTCCGGGATAATCCATTGCCCTGGTATGTGACGCCCCCCGTAATTTCAATTCGGGACGTCGCGGACAGAGCCATCGAAATGTACACGGGCAATCAGTTGATCAAACATGATACGCTTCAGTATGAGCCCCTCGACGCACCGATGACCGGAATGTATAATTCGATACCGATCCCCGTACCCGCACCGTCGATCAGGATTGAGAACACAATAGCGGCAGCTAACAGGATCATATGGGGACCGCAGGTGGAATCTTTCGAAACGCCGAGACTTCGGGCGCCGTTCAGTCACTATGAAGTTATGCGCGCACCGCATCCGCTCGGACCCTGGACGGTTATCGACAGCGTGTACGCGCGCGACTCGAGATACTATGAGAACGGCGAGTATACCGTTCTCGATCCCGAAAGCAACCTCGGCGATAATGTCGCCTACGCGGTCGTCTCGGTAGACGTGCTCGGAGGAAGGAGCGGGATGACGAACCTTATCCAGCACGAGACGCAGGCGCCCGCAATTGCCCCTCTCGGCAAGGTGTACGTCGTCCCGAATCCGCTCTTTGTTACGAGCGGTCTCTCCGGAGCCGATCCCGGTGGAGAAATCTCCGACAGGATCCAATTCATGGGTCTAACCGAAAGATGCACCATCAGAATATTCTCGTATACCGGTCAGTTGATACTCACCATTGAGCATGACCGCAATACCTATGGCAATCCCTGGTATCAACTCTCGATAAATAATCAGATCATCGCCTCGGGAGTCTATTACTTTGTGGTGGAAGATCACGCGACCGGTTCGCGGGCAAACGGTAAATTCGTCATAATACATTAAATGACCGGAAATGATTATGCGTTCAACATCGACCAAAGTTAGACTGCTCGGCGTGCTGCTGTTCTGTCTGCTCGGCACTCTCGGAGCGTTTGGACAAAAAGTGGGCAGCACCTCAATGCAGTTTCTCAAGGTGATGCCCTCCGCCCGCGCGGCTGCGCTCGGCGAGGCATACAGCGTTTGGGCGACGGGCGCTGAGGCCATATTCTGGAATCCGGGCGGACTCGCTGCTATGGAGAATATGGAATTCTCATCCACTTATATAGACTGGCTATTCGATTCGCAGCAGGGAGCTCTCTCATACGCAATGTCTATCAGGGGTTTCGGATCGGTCGGTTTTCAGGTACAGTATGTAGATTTCGGCGAGTTCGAGGAAACATCCGCACAACGCCCATATATAAACGATCCGGAGCGCGTCGGACTGACCGGAAGGACCTTCAGACCGTTCAGCTATCTCATCGGCATATCGTATGCAAGGTATCTGACCGAGCGGTTCTCCGTCGGTATCAGCATGAAATACGCTCACGAATCGTTGTTCGACGGCAGCAGAGTTACCTCGATGATCCGGCAGGGAGTGTTCGAGGAGGTGAATACATGGGCGAACGGCCTCCTGTTCGATTTCGGCATCCGGTACAATACGGGATACCGGTCGATACATCTCGCCTCGGCAGTTCAGAATTTCGGAGCGGATGTAAAATATGCAAACGAGTCGAATCCCGTTCCGCTCTTGTTTCGATTCGGTATCGGGGCCGACCTGATGGGTCCGAACGGACTGATGGTCTCGGGAAGCGAAGATAACCGGTTCAGCGTAGCCTTCGATATCTTCCATCCAAACGACTATGCACAGCAGGGTCATATGGGAGCCGAATATGAATTTTCAAATGCAATCGCCCTCCGGGCCGGATATAAGTTCAATTATGATTACGACGGATTGACGCTGGGCGGCGGAGTCAAACACACCATGGGAGGTGTAAAACTTTCGGTCGATTACAGTTACGGAGCGATGGGAACGTATCTGGGTAACGTTCAGCGAATCAGCTTAGGAGTTAGGCTTCCATGAAGAAATTAATCGCCGCTTCGAGGATTCTTGTCTATTGTCTAGTTCCGTTGCTTTGTTATCAATCGCTCTCCGCTCAGGGTTACGGCGGACCGCTCTCATTTCATGGCGTGAATAAGGTTACCCTGCATTCAGCCGGGAGCAGAGGAATGGGGGGTATCACGATCGGAATACCCGGCGACGTCGGATTGATGTTCCACAATCCAGCTTCGCTTCATGCGATCCAGGGTATACGCGTTTCGATCGGAGGATCCCAGCGGTTCAGCGACCAGCAGCAAATTCAACATTACGCTCCCGTACGGTATTATCCGAATCTCAGTCTGCTCCTCGAAGGCCTGACCGATCAGATACCCGATCCCGATCCTTCGCGATTCGGTTTCACTCCGATGGATACCGTTCAGCGCCCCTTCGACGAAATCGGTCCGAACTGGTCCCGGTCGAGCAATAAAAACGTACCCGTTCAGGCAATGCTCGCTGCGCCGTTCTCCGTTGGGGATTTCAGACTCGTTGCGGGAATCGGTGTCGTCGAATATGCCGATCTCAATCATTATTTTCAGAACAACAACGTGCTCACCCCTTCCGTATTATCGCAACGTCCGCTTCCTCTGCCGAGACCGACAGATAATAATCCTGTCGTAGCCGACTGGTCGCAATCCATCCGGTCCCGCGAGGGATCAATTCATGGATATGGATTCGCTTTCGCGGCGGCAGGAAGCGAAAGTCCGGTTTCCTTCGGAATCAGCGGATTGCTGATCAGAGGAAGTACCGACGACTTCGAGAGCCGGATCGGCCGGGGCAGATTGACATTCTTCTCGAATGCATTCAGGCTCGATTCGACATACAGCCGGATTACGAAAACCGGTGCATCGGATTACAGCGGTGCGGAATTCACCTTCAGCGCGATCGTCTCCGGCAGGTACGCGAGTCTCGGATTGGCTGCGACTCTGCCCGCGACGATAACCCGGAAATTTTCAGAGAGAATCGAAACGGATGTGACCGGTACGCCGACGATATCGACGGTAGACGGGGAGGACAAATTAGAACTCCCATGGCGGGGGAGAATCGGACTTTCGCTTCAGCCCGCCGAGAAACTAAGCCTCGGCATGGAATATGAATTGCGGCCGTATGAATCGGCGACCTACATCGATGCCGGTGGTCAAGAGTCGGGCCCATGGCTGTCGTCGTCCCTGTTTCGTATCGGCTTCGAATACAGATTCTCGCCATGGTTCGCCCTACGCGGAGGAATGCGCGGGGAGGCCGAGGTTTTTGAACCTGAGGGGAATCATATCGAGGGTGAGCCCGTGATCTATACGGTTTATACGGCGGGCATCGGACTAAACTTCTCAGGTATACAATTGAATATGGCGTATGAGTACGCCTCGATGAAATACGAAGATATTTGGGGAAGCGCGATCAGCAAGAACGGGGACAAGCGGCATATACTGTTTGCTACCGTCTCTTACGAGATTCCCTGGATCAGTAACTGACAAATATCCCGGAACCGGAGTACACATTGAGCGCGTATCGAATTTATAATTATCAGATTATTCAGTTCAATAAACAGACAGGAGAAATATCATGAAGCGCTTTTTCACAACCTTCGGTGTCATGTTTCTTATACTATTTGTATCGCTAACCTCGGTATCGCAGGAGGTCGGAGACTACCGCACCAACAACGCGAGCGGAAATTTCAACTGGGGTTCTGCTCAGGCATGGCACTCATGGAACGGGACACAATGGGCGCCGATCGGCACGCCGCCGACGGGCTCCGAGACCATAATTATTCAGGAGGGGGATTCAATATTCATCGACGTCGAGGCCTCGATCACGGGCACGCTGGTAAACCAGGGAGTAATCGAGGAGAACGCTAACCTCACGATCGCCGACGGCGGCACCTATCAACACGACAGGGACCTGGGGCAAATCCCAATAGCCACATGGAGCGAGGGATCGACGCTTCTGATGACCGGTACCGTTTCGACCGCACCGGACGACAGGAATCAGAGTTATCATCATATCGTCTTCAATACTCCCGATATGCTATCGAACCTGAATATGAACCTCGACAGCGTTACGATAGGCGGAGATATTACGGTGATCAGTACGGGTCTCGGGAGATGGTATCTGACATCTGCGCTTGCAACCGACTCAGCGGTCGTATGGATCAACGGAGATGTTATTGTCGAGGACGGTACTTTCTCTGTGCAAGGGACGGGAAATGCACAGACTCATTTCACGGTTCACCATTACGGGAATATCGAAGTCATGGGCGGTAATTTCTCGATAAGCCGTGGCTCACAGGCGGGAGGTACCACCACGTGGTATCTTTATGAGGGAGATTTTACCATGTCGAATGCAACCGCTCAAAGTTCGACCGCAACCCCGGCCGGTGCAAGGTTCGTGTTCGCGAAGGAAGGCGTCCAGACTCTTACGCTCGGAGAGAATAATACGCTGAGCGCGTTCCCGGTTGAGGTGAGCAGCGGCACGACTCTCGATATCGGCTCGAGCGAATTTGCCGGAGCGGGTGTATTTATACTGAACGAGGGAGCCACACTTGCTACCGCGCATGTCGACGGGCTCGAAGGGAATTTGAGCGGTATACTGGCGGCCATCACGCTCGACGAAGGGGCGAATTATATATTTAACGGGACCGAAGAGCAGGTTACCAGTACTCTATTACCTACGACTGTGAACGATCTCACGATCGATAATCCGGCAGGTGTAACCCTTTCCCAGGAAACCACCATCAACGGAGTGCTGAGACTTGCGGCCGGCGTTTTCGATAATACGATACCATTCACGCTCGGGCCGGAAGGATCCATATCCGAAGAGGGCGGCAGTCTATTGATACCGGTAACCAGCGTTGAGGAGATTGATGGAAATATTCCCGCTAACTTTTTCGTAGATCAGAATTATCCCAATCCCTTCAATCCTGCGACGGTAATACGATTTGGGGTTCCCGCCGCTTCGTTTGTTTCTATTAAGGTATATAACATGCTGGGACAGGAAATAGCTACTGTCTTCGAAGGCAGAAGAGATCCCGGCGTATTCGAGGTACAGTTCGATGCATCCCACCTCGGATCCGGAGTGTACCTGTACCGGGTCCAGGCGGACGATGCGGTCAGTATGCGGCGCATGATATTGATCAAATAAACGAAATACTGTTCCAGGAAATATGTGAACTGAGCAGGGGCGGATTCCGATTTAATCGGCGCCATGCGGTAAGTTCGGAACCGCCCCTGCAGTTTTTCAGTCCACTGAGATCTCTTACGGCGGTTTCCTCGGAGTCGATTCAACTATTCATATTTTCAATTCCATGGTTTTTTATGAATCGAAATTTTACGTTCCCGACAATTCTCCTTTCCGCCATACTTCTGTGGGGTTGCGCCCAAAACCGGAATCGTGCCGACGAAGCATGGTCGGTCCGTGCCGCCGAATCGTTCCTATCGCGTTACCCCGAATCGATTCCTTACAATGCCGGCAGACCGGAACATCGATGGGGATATGAACAGGGAGTCATGCTGGAAGCACTCAGGCGGGTCGGACTCGCTACCGGCGAGGAGAAATATAACGAGTATATAAGGAATCACCTGGACGGATTTATTAGCGACGACGGATCGATCGATACCTATGAGTTCGATTCCTTCAACATAGATAACATCCCTCCGGGGCGCCAGTTTTTCTGGCTCTATGAAAATACCGGCGATTCAAAATACCGGAATGCGGCAGGCTTACTACGTAAACAGCTTACCGAACACCCTCGTACCAATGGGGGAGGGTTCTGGCATAAGTACATATATCCGTATCAGATGTGGCTCGATGGCATTTATATGGGCCTGCCATTTTATGCGGAATATGCCGTCCGCTACGACGAAGCGGATGCGTTCAATGACATCGCACATCAGATTGTTACCATCGCCGAACAGACCCGCGACGAAGGAACCGGATTACTTTACCATGCCTGGGATGAGAGCCGGGAGCAGCGATGGGCGGACCCGGCAACGGGTAAATCGCCAAATTTCTGGGGCCGGGCAATGGGATGGTACGCGATGGGTGTTGTCGACGTTCTGGATTTTTTCCCCGCTGAACATCCTCAACGGGAGACGATAATAACGATATTCAGAGATATGTGCGATGCTCTCCTTCGGTACCAGGACAAGGAAACGGGACTGTGGTATCAAGTCCTCGATCAAGGCAACCGCGAGGGGAACTATCTCGAGTCTTCGGCTTCGGCTATGTTCTCATATGCGTTTGCCAAAGGAGCACGTCTAGGTTATCTGGATTCGAAATATCTCGATGCGTCCAGAAAAGCATTCTCCGGTTTGGTGAGCTATAAGATTACCGTCGATGATGAGGGGATGATCGATCTGCAAGACGGCTGTTCCGTTGCCGGATTGGGAGGCAATCCGTACCGCGACGGAAGTTTTGAGTATTACATCAGCGAACCCCGGAGGACAAATGATTTTAAGGCGTACGGGCCCTTCATCTTTGCAGCGCTGGAATTGGAGAAGCTTTAATAGAACAGGCGTTACTCGAAGGGAACTTTCAAAAATAAATGCAATACACGAAACCCGAAACTTCTATTAAAACATAAAAAATCATTTAAACATGATATCTGGTATCCATCAATAAAAAGGGAAGGTACAATGAAAACAACAAGAACTACAATTCTGGCTCTCGCCGTCATCGGTATGCTCTTGTCGATGAATGCCTTCGCACAGGAGGTTGGAGACTACCGCTCGGCAGCTACGGGTCTCTGGAGTGAGGCATCGATCTGGGAAACATTCGATGGGACGGAATGGGATTCGGCAGCGACGGCTCCGGACGGATCCGAGCACATAACGATAACGGGGAGCGACTCTGTCTTCATAGACGTTGCCGTCAACATCACCGGGTATGTAAAAGTCGAAGAAGAAGGCATTTTAGGAGACAGTACGGGAACGCTAACCTTCGCCGACGGGAGTACGTACGAACAGGCCCGCAACGGCGGGTGGGTCCCAACCGCTACCTGGGAATCAGGTTCCACATTTCTGATAACGGGATCCATAAGCAGCGCTCCGGACAACCGGAATCAGAGCTATCATCACCTGATATTCGATACGGACAGCCTGATCTCGAATCTGAACATGGCTTTGGATGAAGTGACGATCGGCGGCAATGTCAGCGTAATCAGTACCGGATCGGCAAGATGGTATCTCACATCGGCCAGTGCGGGCGATACCACGACGGTTACCATCCTCGGCGATGTTATTGTCGAAGCCGGCCAATTTGCAGTACAGGGGACCGGAAATGCATTGACCGGATTCTATGTGCATCATTACGGCAACATCGACGTCAGCGGTGGTAATTTTTCGATAGCTCGGGGCTCGCAGGGAAACGGATCGGGCAGTACCGTCTGGTATCTGCATGAGGGTAATTTTACCATGGCGGATGCAACCACGCAAAACTCCAACTCTATCGGAGCCAAGTTCGTATTTGCGAAGGCGGATACGCAGCAGATCTCTTTTGTAAACGTGAATTATGCGGGTGGCAGAATCAACTTCGATGTTGCAGATACATCGATTCTCGAAATAACCGAGGATCTTGTTATAAACGGTGATCTCGTGAATCGCGGCGAGATCGTACCGAATGGAATGCTGACAATCGGCGACAATGGAGTTTATGAACATGCCCGCAACGGCGGTACTATTCCTACTGCTATCTGGGAAGAGGGATCCACTGCATTGATAACCGGGACGGTAGGGGACGCGCCCGCTAACAGAGGACAGGATTATCATCATCTCACTCTGAATACTCCCGATTTAAATGCAAACCGCGACCTAAGTCTCGACGGTAATACCATCAGCGGAGACATCAGAGTTATCAGTACTGGATTAGCCCGCTGGCAGCTCGTCGGTGGATCGTCGGGAACAATTACGATTATGGGCGACGTGATCGTTGAAGACGGTCAATTTGCGCCACAGGGCACGGGGAGCGCCACCGAGGTTGAAATTATGCACTATGGTGATGTGATCGTCACGGGCGGTAATTTCGCTATCAGCAGAGGTTCGCAGGGTGGTGTTGGAACAACAAGATGGTATCTGCTTGAAGGCGATTTTTCGATGTCCAATGCTACGACTCAGAATTCGAATTCTGCCGGTGCAACCTTCGTATTCGCAAAAGACAGCATACAATTGCTGGCTCTTACCGATGTAACCTACGCCGGCGGCGGTTTACCGGTTGAGATTGCAGACGGATCGATTCTCGATATGGGGTCATTCGCCATCGAGGGAAACGGAAGATTTAACATCAACGCCGGCGGAACGCTGGCAAGCGGACATCCGGACGGCATCGACGGCAATCTATTGACGACCGGAGCAATAGAGCTCAGCGATTCAGCAGGCTTTATGTTCAACGGGGCCGAAGCGCAGGTCCCCGGATCGTTGCTTCCCGATTCGATCGGCGCTCTGATTGTTGCTAATCCCGAAGGCGTCTCGTTCAACGATACTTTATACGCCATCGCGCTCACGGTCTCTCCGGAAAGCGTCATGTTGATCGATACGGCAGGCGTCGTGTCGACCATCGGCGGTACCGTCGATGGGACTATCGTGAACAAGGGTATGTTCAGTGTTCTCGACTCTCTTGAATTCGGAGCTGAAGCCGTCTACGAGCATGCACAAAACGGAGGAACGATACCGAGCGGAGTGTGGAACGAAGGATCCACGTTTCTCATCACCGGTGTCGTCGGCAACGCTCCGGCCAACGGCAATCAGGACTTTTACCACATCGTCTGGGATAGTCCCGAACAAACGAGCAATCTGAACTTGGGCTGGAACGGTAATACGATCGGAGGTAATATAACCGTCTTGAATACCGGAGTCGGGCGCTGGCAGATGGCCGCACCTGCTGCGGGCGATACATCGATTATTACGCTCCTCGGTGATATCATCCAGTCCGATGGACAGTTCTCATCCAACGGAACCGGAAATGCCTTGACGGTAATCGAAATACATCAGCATGGCAATGTGATGGTGACAGGCGGAAATTTCTCAGTCAGCAGAGGCTCGCAGGGCAGCGGTTCGGGATCCACCCGCTGGTATCTCTACGAAGGTGATTTCTCGATGTCTGATGCGACCACCCAAAACTCCAACCAGACGAACGCTTGGTTCGTATTCGGTAAAGAGGGTACGCAAACCGTCGAACTGGGAGAGGGTAACAACATTATGTCCCTGCCCATCGAAATCATCGAAGGGACTACCGTCGATTTCGGAGTGAGCGAAGTCGCCGGAAACGGTCTCTTCACGCTTAACGCGGGTGCGACACTCGCGACCGCTCATGCCGACGGTGTTGCCGGTACGGTACAGTCGACCGGAACCGTTACCCTGGATGAAGCTGCAAACTATACATTCAACGGGACGGCTGCCCAGGTCACCAGCGCACTTTTACCGGCAGTCGTGAACGATCTGACGATCGATAACGAGTCAGGCGTAACGCATTCACAGGAGACAACCATCAACGGAATTCTCAGATTGGTACTCGGAGAGTTCGACAATACCATTCCTTTCACGCTCGGACCGGAAGGTACGATCGTGACGGAGGGCGGAACTCTTAGAATACCCGTTTCGGTTGCAGACGGACCGGACGGGATTCCGACGGAATTCGCGCTCCTGCAGAATTATCCGAACCCGTTCAACCCATCGACCACGATCCGTTACGATGTGCCTCAACGAACGCATGTAACCGTGAAGGTCTACGACGTCATGGGTCGTCAGATTGCAGAACTGGTTAACGGTGAACATGATCCCGGAGCGTACACGATAGTCTGGGATGCGCAGACCGTGTCGAGCGGTGCATATTTCTACCGTATCACGGCGGGAGACTTTACATCTGTACGGAAGCTCGTCCTGATGAAATAATTCCGGCGGAGATTTTTTATTCCGTACCGGTTGCATAATCGAAGCACCTGTCCGTTTCTATACAGGAACGGACAGGTGCTCGTTTGTATATCGGACATTCCGATTTTTTTGGAGAGACTGATCATATGAAGCGCATGGCGAAGAAATTTTCGGTTTTAATACTTATTGCGGCGATCGTTGCATCCGTATCGGCTTCCGACGAATATATGGGCTTAAACATTTACTACGGAGATATTCCGGAAGGGGATCGCGTATTCTACGTTGCTCCCGATGGTGACGATGCAAATCCGGGTACGATCGACGAACCATGGGCGACCCTCGAGCATGGGACGGATCAGTCGCTGCCCGGCGATGTATTTGTTCTGAGGGGCGGAGTATATTATCTTGAGGAGACGTTGCGGATACCCCGCCACGGAACTGCAGATAATCCCGCCTACATCGTCGCATATCCCGGCGAGCTGCCGGTTTTCGATTTCTCCGCACAGGAGAAAATAAGCGGTAATATCGGCGTCCGTCTGAACGGATGGTACTGGCGGGTTATCGGAATCACGATCCGCTATGCGGGACATAACGGAATTCGCATGGACGGCAGTTATAATATCCTTGAGCAGCTTACCGCATACGGTAATCATGATACCGGCATACATATGGCGGGCAATGCTTCGAATAATCTCATTAAAAACTGCGACAGCTTTCATAATTTCAACACAACCGGCAGGGTGGGCAACAACGCCGACGGTTTCGGTGCAAAGTTCGACATACTCCCCGGTAACCGATTCTACGGCTGTCGTTCCTGGGAGAACTCCGACGACGGATACGATTTTTGGAGAGCGGCAAATACCATTATCGTCGAAAATAGCTGGGCGTTCAATAACGGAGACGCATCGGTATTCGGTGATCCTCCGAACTTCGAGGGAGCCGGCAACGGATTCAAACTCGGCGGCGATTTTATACCGGGCGATCACATCGTGAAACGCAACCTCGCATTCGATAATAAAGACAAGGGATTCGATCATAATAACAACAGGGGAGCTCTTACGTTATTACATAACACTTCGTTTAACAACGGACGTAATTATGTATTTCCGGCCGATCCGACGAACGGCCAGTCTGTATTCGTGAATAACGTCAGCGCCTCCTCGCCGGTCATCGCCCAGACTCCGCTGAACGCGGTCGTGGCGGGAAATAGCTGGCAATCGGGAATAACCGTAACGCCGGAAATGTTTCTGAGCGTGGATACAGAGCTCGCACGAGGCGCTCGTCAACACGACGGTTCGCTCCCCGAGATTGATCTGCTTCGACCGGTGCCGGAGAGCTTTTTGGTAGACGGCGCATTGGTTATCGGCGAGCTGTTCTACGGTTCGGCCCCTGATATGGGTGCATATGAATATGTCTCCGGAGATATAGTCGAGCCATGGATCCACCGTGGATCGGGTGAGATTATCACAGATCTCCTGCTGTACGATCTTGATAACGCATTGAACTGGACGATTGCAGATGAGTTCGGACCGGACTCGGAGCCGTACGGGGATCGTGATCTCACCGTTTCCACTGTTCCCGAAATGCTCCTCGTCGATGAATGGATTCGTACATCGATGGATTCGCGGATAAAGAATTATCTTTTTCAACCGGCGGAATTTATTCTTCAGGCGGATATTACCGTCTTCATCGCTCATTCAGATCTTGTTACGCAAAAACCCGAATGGCTTTCGGCATATGAGATGACCGAGCTGAAGATAACTCTTGCGGAGGCGGAGTCTCCTGACCTCCAAATGTCAATATTCAAGAAGGTCTTCGGTGCCGGCGATACGGTCTCTCTCGGCCGGAACTCGCGGGACGGAACCGAAGGAGCGCCGATGTATTTCGTTATTACAGGCGTTCTCGAACCGGTTTCCGTCGCAGAGCGCGAAGAGCTGCCTGCTTCGTTCTCATTGCATCAGAATTTCCCGAATCCGTTCAACCCGACCACCACGATTTCGTATGATATCGCTCACCGAACCGAGGTTTTGATTGTGATCTATGATCTGAACGGACGCGAAATTGACCGGCCGGTGCAGCGTATACACGATGCCGGATCCTATTCATTCGTCTGGGATGCCCGGAGATTTTCAAGCGGTGTGTATTTTTACCGGATAGAGGCAGGCGGGTTCGTGGAAGTTCGGCGTCTCGTACTTATCAGATAGGGAACATATGGTAAAATTCGATTTGGAGCGTTTTTCTTTACTGGATAAGACCGCACTTGTTACCGGAGCAAGTCGCGGATTGGGACAAGCCATCGCCGTCGGGCTTGCCTCCGCGGGTGCGGACATCGTCTGTACGAGCGTCCGGCCGAACGGTTGCGAGGATACGATATCCATGATTCGAAAAACCGGACGGACTGCCAACGTCATCCCGGCAGACCTCTCCGACCGAAACCAGGTACTAAGGCTCGTCGATGAAGTACAGCGGTCATTTCCCTCTATCGATATACTCGTCAACAACGCAGGGACGATCCGGCGGCATCCGGCAGTCGATTTCCCCGAGAAAGACTGGGATGAGGTTTTATCGGTAAATCTGGATTCCGTCTTTATTCTTTCCCAGCGCTTCGGTTCGGGTATGGTAGAGCGCAAATCGGGGAAAATAATTAATATCGCATCGCTGCTCTCTTTTTCAGGAGGTATTCTGGTCCCCTCCTATACAGCCAGCAAACATGCAATTGCGGGACTCACCAAGGCACTGGCGAACGAATGGGCGCAACATAATGTCCAGGTGAATGCCATCGCGCCCGGATACTTTCGCACCGATAACACGCAAAAATTACGTGAGGATCCAATCCGTTCCAAGGAGATACTCACGCGTATACCGGCTCAAAGGTGGGGAGAACCGGATGATATCATCGGAGCCGCGGTTTTTCTGGCTTCGCCGGCGAGCGACTATGTCACCGGTCATATTCTGACGGTAGACGGCGGCTGGATGGCACGCTAAACATATTTTCCTTCTACGAGCGATGAAACAACATCAGGCTACAGCAAGAACATAATAGGTATGGAACGATGACCACACAATATCGGGAGCGGTTTGCGGTACATCCGGATGATTTTCAGAATTATACCACTGAGCGGATTAGAACTGAATTCTTAATCGATCGTCTCTTTGAGAAAGACGCCGTTACTCTCATTTATTCCCATTACGACAGGTACATTGTTGGTGGTGCGCTTCCCACAGACGGACAGATTACCCTCGAAACGATCAATCCGTTAAAATCGGAATTTTTTCTCGAGCGGCGAGAGATGGGGGTTTTCAATGTCGGGGGCAAGGGGAGTGTGACGGTAGACGGTACCGAATATGAACTCGAATATAAAGACGCTCTCTATATCGGACGCGGGTGCAAGAGCGTTGTGTTTTCGAGTATCAGCGGGATGAAACCTGCACATTTTTATGTCAATTCCGCCCCTGCGCATAAAGAGTATCCGGTGAAGCGGATAACGCTTGCAGATGCCGAAAAGGTTGATCTCGGTGCGGCGGAGACTTCGAATGCGAGAACGATCAACAAAATGATCGTCCATTCGGTTGTGAAAACCTGTCAATTACAGATGGGAATGACCGAGCTCCAATCGGGAAGCGTTTGGAATACCATGCCTCCCCATACGCATACCAGACGGATGGAAGCCTATTTCTATTTCGGGGTGCCGCCAGAACAGGTCGTCTGTCATTTCATGGGAAAGCCGACTGAAACCAGACCTATCTGGATAAAGAACGAACAGGCCGTCCTCTCGCCTCCTTGGTCAATTCATGCCGGAGCCGGTACATCGAATTACAATTTTATCTGGGGTATGGCCGGTGAAAATCTCGACTACGGCGATATGGATGTGAGCAGACCCGGTGAACTGCGTTAATCGCCTGCTATGTATCTCAGGCTAAGCAACTTGCCGGATACAGGCCGACCTATCGTTCGCGACATGCTCGAATCCCTGACCGGAAACTAAGAATATTGCACGATGAAATCACCGGAGCTGAGACAGATCTTACGCTTACCTCAGTTAATTGTCTCCCTGACGGTACTAATCCTTGCGGCGGAATCGCAGGAACGTATCACAATCGTTGTCGATTCTCAGGGAGAGGGACACTTCGTTTCAATCCAGGATGCACTGGATTCTGTCTCAGGCGACGATATTCCCGTCACCATTATCATCCGGAGCGGAACATATCGCGAAAAACTCTTCATCACGCGGAGCAATGTGGCGCTCGTAGGAGAGCATCGCGACAGCTCGCGCATCGTTTTTTCGGAACTTCGGTCGAACTGGACACAATCCGCCGATAATCGACCGGACGGTTCGGAGTTCGAACTTGACTGGGGTGCCGCTGTTATCAACATCGGAAAAGGCGCGTCCGATATCATCATCGCCAACCTAACGGTGCGGAATGACTACGGAAGCACCTACGGAAACCGGGATCATCAGTTCGCGATCCGCGGATTCGATGCGACGCGTATCTCGATACTGCACTGCAATATCATTTCTGATGGAGGAGACGCCCTAGCGTTATGGAACCGCGAATCCGGCATGTACTATCATGCGTTCAGCCACTTCGAGGGTTGGGTGGACTATGTTTGTCCCCGCGGATGGTGCTACATAACGAATTCGACATTCTTCGGCCACAACAAGACCGCCAGTCTATGGCACGACGGCAGCGCCGACCGGGATCAGAAATTTGTGATCCGTTCATCCAGCTTCGACGGAGTGCCCGGATTTCCATTGGGACGGCATCACCGGGACGGTCAGTTTTATCTGATCGACTGTAATTTTTCAATTAATCTCGCGGATCGACCGATCCATTACCCCGATTATTCTCCGAACGCACGACCATGGATCTGGGGAACGCGGCACTATTATCATAACTGTTCACGCGACGGAGGCGATTTCGAATGGTTCTCGAATAATCTCGAAACCGCTGCGGGTAAACCTAATCATACAAAGATCTCAGCGGCATGGACTTTCAGTGACCTATGGGACCCCGAAGCGGAATTGCCCCCGGTGCTCCCCTTCGCGGCATTACCGAGACCGAATCATAACGCATACGACGTCGAACCGGTCGATCTGGTTCTGCGGTGGATCGGTGGAAGAGATGCGGTTATCTACCTGGTTTATTTCGGAGAGGATGAGAATATCCATCGTGCAGCGGAAACAGATCACACGCATTACCGCATCGGTCCGCTTAAGCCTTCCAACAAATATTTTTGGAGAGTCGATATCGTGTCCGAACAGGATACAATATCAGGTGAGATATGGAATTTTATAACAGGAGTCGAATAATGAAGAACAGTACACCTACTTATAGAACGACGATAATTCTGATTTCGACGATCATCCTCTCGGCGATTCGCCTCTTCGGCGGTGAGATTTCAATAATCGTCGAAAATCCATCGGCAAATCACCGCAACGGTGAACCGGTAGTTATAGTATGGGAAGTGCTATCGGAGAGAATGAGAGCTCTCGAGACGGAGAAGCTTCGTCTGCTTGATGATCGACATCGCTCGATCCCATTTCAGATAGACGACCTCGACGGAGACGGTAATCCGGATGAATTTGTCTTTACAGCCGATTTGCTGCCGAACCAGCAGCGAAGGTTTTTGCTTACGGACACTGCCGACTCACTCGCCCTCCCGACCGGTCCATATCGTACCGATGCCGTTAATTACAAACGCGTCGATGGCATAGCACAATTCATCGACGATGACGACGGTCCCGGTACGTTCAGGAATCAGAATCTGTATCCGTTCGACGGTGTCGGATGGGAATCGGAGCTTATCGGATACCGACTCTATCTCGACGAGCGGAATGCGATCGATATTCAGGGAAAGCGCCTCCCCGGTCTGCATTGGAGATATATCGCCGAATCCCGTCCGAACTATCAGCTCGATGCATATTGGGGGATGGATGTCCTGCACGTCGGTCCCGCGCTCGGTCATGGAGGTATCGGAGTGTGGGATGATGGTGCGGTTGTGTATCCGAAAGAGCTCGACAAGAGACGATGCCGTGTCATTGCACGCGGACCCGTCCGCGCGGTTGTGCGTGTGGACTACTCCGGATGGTCACTCTCACGGGAGAAGATTGATCTGTCGTCGATATTCATCATCTACGGCGGAGACCGGATAACGGAACACCGTGTAATACTTCGATCCGGAAGTTCTCCCGTACATCTCGCAACCGGTATTGTTAAACATGAAGGTGTTCCGGAGGTATGGGATCCGTCCGGCGCTGCCCTTCATACCTCGGGAGAGCAATCGCGTTCCGGTGAAAAATTGTTGATGGCGCTCGCCTTCGATTCCTCTTCCATCCTTCAGAGAACAGAGGATGTAACAAACCATCTGGCAATTCTCGACCTCGAAAAAGATGTTCCGTTGAGATATCTGATCTCCGCATTCTGGCAGGGAGAATCAGGTATCGAATGGAATGACACCGATACGAATCGATTGCTCGAGAAGATGGTGCAATGGTTGAACGAGCCGCTCGTCATCAGACTTTAAACGACCTGGACGGGAAAATTCCTCAAGTATATTTCCCACGTGATTTACATATTCCGTCAAGAATCCTACTTCTCCATATGCGGATACCGCTGCGCCCGGGGTCATGCGAGCTCGGGCGGCAAGATTGAATTAATATGATTGTTTTCTGCTTTGCTCTTCTTCTCGGAATTATTTCCGAATCCTTTCATGCCGGCCCGCAGAACGAAGAACCTGTCCGGAGGTATTCGAATCCGCTTTACTGTGCCGATTATCCCGATCCCGATGTAATCAGAGTCGGTGCCGATTTCTATATGGTAAATTCGAGCTTTACGTACAGTCCCGGACTCCCGATATACCATTCGAAAGATCTCGTCCATTGGAGACATATAACCAATATAGTCGAGAGAAGGGAGGAAGATTATTTCAATGTCCCGCGTCATGGAGACGGAATCTGGGCTCCTTCGATTAGACACCGGAACGGCTATTTCTATGTTTATTTCGGCGACCCGGATTTCGGGATCTATATGACAAAGGCGGCACAAGCCGAAGGTCCCTGGGAACCGCTCACGCTGGTTCTGGCAGGGAAAGGATTGATAGATCCTTGTCCTTTCTGGGATGACGACGGGAAAGCATATCTGGTGCATGCATGGGCGAAGAGTCGTGCGGGGTTCAATTCAATACTTACCATGTATAGAATGAGCCCCGAAGGAGACCGCGTGCTCGACGAAGGAACGACGGTCTTCGATGGTACGGAAACCCAGCCGACGATCGAGGGTCCGAAGATGTATAAGCGGAACGGGTATTACTATATATTCGCGCCTGCCGGCGGAGTCCGTCCAGGCTGGCAGACAGTACTCCGTTCCGAGCAAATATTCGGTCCGTATATCGACAGAATCGTCATGCATCAGGGATCCACCGATATCAACGGCCCGCATCAGGGAGGGTGGGTAGAATTGGATTCGGGCGAGCATTGGTTTATCCATTTCCAGGACTATCGCGCCTACGGTCGCATTCTGCATCTCAATCCGATGAAGTGGCTCGATGACGACTGGCCCGTCATCGGCATCGACAGAGACGGCGACGGTACGGGCGAACCGGTACGCGGGTATTTCTACCCGAACACCGGGAATGATATCCGGTTTTTTCCGCAGACGACCTCCGATGAATTCGACGGACCTCCGTTGGGCGTTCAATGGCGGTGGCTTGCCAACTTCCGCGATGAATGGTACAGCCTTACGGACAACCCGGGATTTCTCAGGCTGTACTCAATGCAGGAGGACGACCTCAATCTTTGGAACGTACCCCGGATACTGAGTCAGAAGTTTCCGGCGGAGGAATTTGAAGTAGTAACGAAACTTCGTCTGGGCAATCTGAGAGATGGCGACATTACCGGTATCGCAGCTACCGGGACCGATTACGCTACACTCAGAATAACGCAACGGAACGGTAATCGCACGGTTGCATATATGTACCGGCTTCGCTCAAATGAAGGAGGAGAACTCCAAAAGATTCGGGAAATCGATTTGACTTCAGATATCGTATATCTCAGAATGGTCGTGACGAAGGGTGCAGTCTGCGATTTCAGTTTCAGTACTAAAGGTGAAGAATATTTCCCGATGGGCTCGGGTTTCCAGGCAACCGAACTCCGCTGGGTGGGAGCCGGTATCGGGTTGTACTGTTTTTCTCCTGCCGACGGCAGCCTGCATGCCGAAGTGGGTTATACCGACTTCGAATGGTTTCGGGTCGATTATATAGAAAATAATATGTATTAGAAGGAGTGAACATGAAATTTTCCATTTTCTCGGCAGTGGTACTCATGGTCGGCGTGTTCTCTATATCTGGCGTCGGCCAGGATAAGGGAAACACACTAAATCTCGATATTGCGAAACGGGCCGCCGACGCGGCGGAGTTGGAGGCGATACGCAACAACTGGCACGTAGTGATCGCCGTTGTCGATGCGGGCGGACACCCGGTGCTCCTGAAGCGGATGGACGGAGTTCAGAAGGCGAGCATCGAGATCGCAATTCGGAAAGCGGTTACTTCAGTCCATTATAAACGACCCACGAAGATTTTCCAGGACAGGCTCGCGACGGGGGAAAATGCGATCCTGTCGCTGCCGGATATGATGCCGTATGAAGGAGGTATTCCAATAATGCTCGGGGGAATACTGCTCGGAGCTATCGGTGTAAGCGGAGCTGCTCCCGAACAGGATGGAATTATCGCCCAAGCCGGTGCCGATGCAATAACCGAGCGATGACAGGCTGCTTCTAATGTTTTCACTGTCAGGAAACGGGAGGAAATTTACCGATCTTCAGATAGATATCGATTTTTTCCTATCGCCCAATACGAGTATTCTCAATTCTGAAACCTCCGGTCGGACCATAGACTTTTCTTTCGACCTCTTACAACCTTTCACCGCATATGTAACAGTTTTGTAGACGACGATATATTGCTCTTTCATACGAAAGAGTCTATATTCTCTTTTTTTGAAAATTCACATACTCATCAGATAATACCGGAATACTACAAATTTCCAAGGGAGGATAACTATGGAGCAATTCCGGAATAACGCACCCCGTCTGTTCCGACGATTTCAGAGACTGAAATGTCTCATATCCCGTATGCCGGGTCGGCTGATACGGTACGGTTATTCGTCCTTGACGCTGATGACCTGTTGTATAGGAATGGCTATCGGTATGTCCGACCGATCCGAATTGCAAAAATTACCGGAAGAGTGTTCCGGATCTCCGGATGTAATCTTCTTCGGAGGTACCGTCATTACGATGGATCCGAACAATCCGGAAGCGGAGGCAATTGCGATCAAATCGGATCTAATTATGGCGGTTGGGTCGGACGACGAGATGATGTCGATGATGACACCGGGCTGTATTACAACCGTCGTCGATCTGAACGGATTGACCGTGCTTCCGGGATTCAACGATTCGCATTCCCACTGGTTCAGTTGGAGGGAGCATATCTGTTCGGTGACCGGCCACACGACATATCCTCCGCTGGAAGAGATCATGGAAATACTGTCCGTTAACGGTTGGACGAGCATCTCCGAATTAAATTTCGGTCGGCCGGATTTCGCTCCGGATCATTACGATAATGCGATGGATCTCCATAGCCGGGGGCTGCTGTCGGTACGGTTGAACGGTTACTGGGGAACCCTCGATGATCTCTCTTTTATCGATGTGCTGGATGACTCGTCGCGCACACCGGATGCCGTCTATACCGACCGAGTCCGTGCACCAGGTGTTAAAATGTACATCGACGATGCGTTCGGTACGACCGACATCCTGACGCAGCAGCAGACGAACGAATTCGTGCAGGCAGCTCATGCAAAAGGTTGGCAGATTACCGCACATGCCGTCAACGAGACCGCGGTCGAGAAAATTCTGAACGCGTACGAGCTCGTGCTCGGGTCGGAATCGAATGAAAACTACCGGCACCGGATCGAGCACGCGGTCAAAGTATCGGATGCACAACTGGCGCGGATGAAGCAGAAGGGAATAGTAGCTTCGATCCAACTAATGGGTCCTCCGGACTGGCCCGATCAAACTACCTTCCAGACCTATCTCAGTAATACCCATCCGGAATGGTGTCTGCGCTGGAAAGATTTTGTGAATGCCGAGGAGGAAGGGCTGAGAATAACCGGCAGTACCGATGCTCCGTTCAATGAGACTGTATGCGATTATTCTCCGTTTCGATCCGTATATCAGACGGTCACCCGGCAGGGTTACCTCGACCGCGATCACGCAGAATGGGAATTGGCACAACGGCTGACGGTCGAGGAATGCCTCAAACTTCTCACGATCGACGGAGCGTATGCGACATTCGAAGAAGATCGGAAGGGGAGTCTTGAACCGGGCAAGTGGGCGGATCTTATCGTCATATCCGATAATCCGCTCGGGATAAGCAATCCCGAAGAGCTCTTATCTATACGGAATTACCTGACGATGGTAGGCGGCATCATCGAGTATTGTGATGATAGCGTGAACGGCGCACTCTGTGCAGCCGTTGAGACGTTTTGGGTCGATTCGTTGCTCGTTTCGGCTTCGCAGTATCTGCCGGATCAGACTCCGGACCGTGCATTCGACGGGAATCTGCAAACCAATTGGGGATCCGGTGCGCATCCGCCTCAATGGATTCAGATAGATATGATGAACGAAACTCGTATATCGGGAATGGAATTGATCGTAGATCAATGGCCCGCAGGCCAGACCGTCCATAAGATACAGGGAAGGAAAAACCTACCGGGTAGTCAGTTCGAAGAGATTCACGAATTCAATGGTAATACGTCGATAGATCAGCTATTAGTGTATACGGCTCCTTCGAATCCAACCGCATACAGATATTTCAGAATACTGACGACTCA
>CAZBUK010000015.1:10546-58913 GCA_964495085.1 uncultured Ignavibacteriales bacterium | reverse complement strand
AATCGGTCCGATGCTTCCGAACGTGTCGAACAAGGCGAACAATCCGACTTCGGTTACCGCCTTCCAGCCTCTGCTGTATTCTTCTCTTTCCTTGATAAATCCGAAAACCTCGCCGATGTTGGCATACGCATCCGGCTCCAGCACGCCGCTCGGATCCAGCTGATCACCGATAACGCACCCTGCCCCCTGAGCAAGCATTGTCGCCGCTTCAAATTGCATCTGCGGAACCGGTTTCAAACTCCCAAAATCCCCCCAGAACTTATGGAACCGGCAGGTCATTCCCTTTACGGGGATTCCGAGCGTCCGCAGATATCTCGCGTACAGAGGAAAATACCAATATCCCCAGGCATGAGGGAGAGATTCTATTTCGAACACATGCATATGAGGAATCTTCCTCCTCGCACCGATCCTCACGCAGTTATTGTAGGTGACACGGACGTCCGGGTTGAGTTTTTTTATATAACCGCTCACCTTTCCGATAAAATGTTCGTCGGTCCAATCGGAAAAGGTTCTCCGGTTCTCTCGGTTCCCGGGATCGAGGTTCAGTTCGATCATTTTCGCCCTGCAGTAGCCGCAGAAGCATTCCTCGTCGACGACCCAGACCATATCGAACCATAATTCGTCGGGATTATATCCTTCAACGATCTCTTTGACCTGGGGAAGGAGATACGTATCGGCGTATGGACTATTAACGCAGACCGTTCGCCAGAGACGGCCATACCCGAATCTCGGGTTTCCGTCCGCATCCCGCTGAGCCCATTCCTCGTGACGATCTACGATGAGATCGTCCCAAACGACGCTGTAATAAATACTCACCTTCATATCCGCACCGCGGAGCGCTCCGACCGCTTCCCCGAGCAGATCGAATCGGAGGTGCGGATGTTTCACTCCGACATTCGTGTCGTAATACGATAATCCGTGACAGCACTTTGCGAAAACGCAGATGTTGTCTACGTTCGCTTGGAGCAACGTGCGGGCAAAGTTTTGTTTATCGAATTTTTCTCCCACACCTTCGACCCATGCGGGCGTGTGGAAGTCGAGATGAATCTTCCTGAATCTGTGTTCGATATTCTGTTGCAATGTGGTATCCCAATAGGTATGATCCTGCGGTGTAACAGCCGAAGAGGAGTCGAATCTGTTTTCCAGCCTATCATTCAAAACGTCATCCGTTCGATCTCGGAAAGTGTCGGCATAGCTTGCGAGGTCCCTTTCTTCATTACTTTCAGAGCGGCAACCCTGCCGCCGAATTCGACGGCATCGTGCAGCGTATTCCCGCGTGCAAGTGCAACGGCGAGTCCGGCATTGAAGGCGTCTCCGGCTCCCGTTGTATCTACGACGGGGACGTCGGGAGCATGTATGAACCCGTACTCGTAGCCGTCGGTATAATACATACCGTGTTCGCCGAGCGTGATGACCACCGCATTCGGACCGGTCTCCAGAAGCCGTTCTCCCGCAGCGCGCGTGCAATTGTGGCTTTCGAGGACGACACCCGTTATCGTTTCGGCTTCGGTCTCGTTCGGTGTAACGACCGATGTAACTTTGAGGAGATTCCCGGGGAGACGCCCTTGCGGAGCAGGTGCAGGATTTAATACGGTTTTCTTTCCCGCTTCCCGGGCGATTTCGAACGCACGCGTAACCGCATCTACGGGCATTTCGAGCGGAGCCATAACGACGTCGGAATTACGTATCACATCTGCGTATGACTCGACCTCTTCTACCGTCAATCCAGTGTTCGCACCGGAATCGATGACGATCGCGTTCTGACCGTTTGGAAGCAGCAATACCACGCCTGCACCCGACGGCCTGTTCTTATCCCGGTGCACGTACCGGGTATCGATCCCTTCAGCTTCGAGCAGCCGTATCGCATTTTCGCCGTAGAAATCGCCGCCGACCTTCATAATGACGTTCACACCGGCGCCGGCCCGTTTACAACCGATCGCCATATTAAATCCTTTCCCTCCGTACCCTGTCTCGACGCCGCCTTCGATGGTTTCACCAAGCTTCATAAGCCTCGGGACACGGAATATTATTTCTGTGATATAGCTGGCAAGTATGGTGACGACGGGACCGGTATTCATAGTTTCGTCCTCCCCGTTACGCGTTCTTCATACCATGCCGGGATCTTTGTACCCTCGCGCTCGAACCATTTCGGAACATCGGGTGAAGATACGATTACGATATTGCCCCATGGATTAAACGCTCCCGTCCGGATGATCGCTTTCGCCTCGTGTTTCATCTCACCGATAATCCTTGCATGGGGGACCAGTTCGATCTCTACCCCTTTGAAGATATCGAGCAGTTCGTCGTACAGGGGATTGTTATAATCGCGAACCTCCTCGCCGAATATCACTTTCTCCGCAACGAAATCTTCCATGAGAACTCTCAGAAACGGAGTCAGGTCGGGAAAGTCTCTCGATATTGCGAGATCGATTCGCCATGCTTCGCGCGGAATCGGAAAACCCGCGTCGCATACAAGGAGCTTATCTCCATGCCCCATCGAGGCGATAACTTCATTGACTCCCTGATTCAGGAGCAATCCTTTTTTCATATCCTCTCCATGAAAAGTTTCCAAATGATATCTGTTCTCTGAATTCAGACTTTTGACCTCCGACCTCTGCATTTCGTCTCCCGGATTGCGGCGGTAGTGGGGTCGTATAAATTTTCAGAAATCGGCACCGCCACGACCCCTGTATGGAATCCCCTTCCAATCAATCTCAAATCCCTCAAGGGATTTTCGCATAACATCGTTTTCGAATACGCTCAGGAACAGATCGTAGAATACTATCACCCCGTGAGCTCCTGAACGAAGTGTCTGCGTCATGTCCTCCGCCGACCGGACGCTTGCCGGTACGATCACCGTCGGCACGGCCTGTCTGCGGTACATTTCGGCGATCAATCGAATCAGCTCGAAGGCATCGGTTCCGCTTTCGTTCAGTCTTCCGATATAGGGACATATCGCCGAAGCATTCGCCGCCGCCGCCGCATATGCCTGATTGAGGGAACATACGGTGGTGACCAGGGTCGGTATTCCGCGTTTTTCAAGCCGACTCACTGCCTGTAATCCGTCCAGGGTTGCCGGAAGCTTCGGGACTATGCGCGGCGAGACGGATTTCAGATGCTCGGCTTCACCAAGAA
The DNA here is from genome assembly GCA_964495085.1 of uncultured Ignavibacteriales bacterium. Lineage (GTDB taxonomy): Bacteria > Bacteroidota > Ignavibacteria > T3Sed10-11 > T3Sed10-11 > CAZBUK01. Next base: position 55,778 of record CAZBUK010000015.1, on the reverse strand, counting down.
AGGTCGCAGTATCCGGGCCGCGAAGCTGTATATAGAGCGGGAGATCGGATCGCCCGCAAACGTAACCTGCAACCTCCTCAAGCGAGCGGCCGTCCCCCGTCCATTTTGCAATCACGGTGGGATTCGTTACGATCGCATCCACCAAACCGGTTCGGGAAGCCATGAGTACTTCCTCGACAGAACCGGCTATCCATAGATGCATTTTACATCTCCTCTATAACTTTATATTTACGGATCGCAGCAATTACCCTGAGCGACGGAACCCTGTACCGCCCGTTGTCCTCAGCTGAATTTCAAACTCGTAACACCCTCTATTACCGGATCAGAAGATCGTGTAGATGAATGGAGCCAAAGCCGACCCGTGCGTTACCACCACCAGGAAGCCCACAAGAACCAGAACGACGATGATTGGAAGCAGCCACCATTTTTTCCGTTCGCGCATGTATGCCCAGAATTCTCCGATGATCGAACCGTGCGATTTAATTTCTCTCATTATTTTTCTCATTGGCGGGAGCTCCATGCAGCAGAGGTGATATTCGGTTCGCCGGCATCTTCACCCAACAGTGGCGCCTTGTCCTGTTTGCTCAACAGACATGAGCCGAGAATCAGATTGTCCATATCCGTGGCAATGAAGCACCGGTACGCATCCAGCGGCGTACAGACGATCGGTTCACCTCTGACGTTGAACGAAGTGTTGATAACGACGGGACAGCCGGTCAGTTCGTTAAAACGGACCAGAAGATCGAAAAAATCGGGGTGATCTTTTCGGGTCAGCGTCTGCAGGCGTGCCGATCCGTCCACATGTGTTACCGCCGGGATGTCGTCCTTTTTGACCTGCGCCGTAAAGAGCATATACGGTGATGGCCGGTCGAAATCGAAGTATTCATGAGACCTGCTTTCAAGCACCGTCGGTGCGAAGGGGCGGAAACTTTCTCTGAATTTTATTTTGAGATTCACCCGTTTCCAGTTCTCTTTATTCCTCGCGTCGGCGAGAATGCTCCGACTGCCGAGAGCGCGCGGTCCATACTCCATCCTCCCCTGAAACCAGCCCAAGATTTTCTGGTCTGCGATTAATCGTGCGGCGGTGTCAAGCAAATCATGCCGGGGCAGTTTTTGATAGGGGATGCCCTCTTCGCCGAGAAACGATTCTATCTCCTCATCGGAATATGCCGGTCCCAGATATGCGTGCTCCCAGGTGTAATACCTCTCGTTTCCGAGCAAGGTATTATATGCATAGTACGCCGCGCCGACCGCACCTCCAGCATCGCCCGCAGCGGGTTGAATGAATATATCGCGAAAGGGGGTAAGCCGCAATACGCGGCTGTTTGCGATGCAATTCAATGCTACGCCTCCGGCCATACAGAGATTATCGAGCCCCGTCACCCGGTGAATATGATTCGCCATGCCTACCATGACGGCGTCGGTTACCTTCTGCAGCGAAGCGGCGATATCTTTATGGACCTGCTTGATTTCCGATTCGGGTTCGCGCCGCGGCGCTCCAAAAAGTTCCGCGAACTTAGTGCCCGTCATTCGCAGTCCGCGGTGGAAGGTGAAGTACTTCATGTTCAACCGGAAGCTGCCGTCTGACCTGACATCGATCAGTTCGTTCTCGATGAGATCGGAGAATCCGGGTTCACCGTACGGCGCGAGACCCATCACCTTATACTCGGCGCTGTTCACCCGGAAACCCAGGTAATACGTGAATGCTGAGAACAGCAATCCGAGTGAATGCGGAAAATGGATGGATTGCAGCAGCGTAATATCGTTACCCTTTCCGTAGCCGCATGTCGTCGTCTCCCATTCGCCGACTCCGTCGACCGTGAGAATCGCCGCTTCCTTGAACGGGGATACCAGGAATGCGCTCGCTGCATGCGACAAGTGGTGTTCCGTAAAGAGGATCTCCCCCTCATAGTTCAATTCGCGGCGAATGATCTGCGGTATCCACAATTTTTCCTTCAACCAGACCGGCATCGCGGTAAGGAACGAGCGAAGCGAAAGGGGCCACGTCTCGAGATATGTCATGAGGAGTCGCTCGAATTTCAAGAGCGGTTTATCGTAGAACGCGATGAAATCCAAATCTGCCGTATCGATTCCTCCCTCACGCAGACAATAGCCAATCGCCTGCATCGGAAAGCCGGCATCGTGCTTTTTACGCGTAAATCGTTCCTCATGGGCCGCGGCGATCAGCTTGCCGTCCTGCACGAGCGCCGCAGCGGCATCATGATAAAAGCACGAGATCCCCAGAATATTCATCTCAGAATTGCCTTCTGTGCCGGTCGATCGTTGGGTCGACGTTTTCCTTCTTTATCCAATAGCTCCTCAGATCGCCTTTCCGCAGACGGAGATGGTCGGTGCGGAGCAGCCGCATGATCAGCGCGAACGGCGCAAATACGATCAGGTACACTATCGTTAAGATAATTCTCGTATTCACCCACGCCACTCCGTAGGCGAATTTCATCCAGTATTTTTTTATCGCATCGAGCATTTAAATCGCTCTCATATGTGCGCAGTATACGATTTCGGAGGAAGGATTCTATCTATAACGAGCGACTTTCCCGGAGCTCCGCCGGTTACGTTTCGGGGTACTTCGACAACATAGGCACATCGCCGTTGATATCCGGACCGAAGAATTTGAAAATAACCAATTCTTCTTCGCCCGTATTCTCCACGGTCAGTCCTCCGATCGCCCGGTCGTGAGAAACCAGCAGTTCATCCGCGGAAAAATTCCACGCTTCGATCTCCTTTCCTCCGAACTTACCTCTTCCATGCCATACGAGGACGGAGTATACTCCGCGATCGGTGCTTGTATACTTTTTCCCCGGTCTCACGTTCAATCTCTTTCCGCTGAACTTTGTCGTGTTGTAGAAAATCCAATACTCTTCGCCGCCCGGTTGTTTGCTCGAGTCGATAAGCAGCGGAGGCGTATGATGGTTCTCGTAAAAGTAGGGATCCCCGTTCGCTTTCCAATCGACGAGGTTCAGTATGGAACGTTCGCCGTACTTCTTACGCTCATCCGGATGAACGTCTTTGAAAAGCAGTTCCTTATCGATTCGTCTGCCCCCCGCAACCGCCTGCAGCAGCGCAAATACATCCGAATCCTCCTGGAGTTCGATAGTCAAAGCGGAACCGGGGGCATGCAGAATACCGGCGGGTATGTGAAATCCGTCTCCTCCCGAAAGTTTATACGCCCTCGAGTGGAGCAGGATGAGATCGTCCTCCCACCGCTCGAGATGCGGCAGCAGCAGATCGGAGCGATTCTCCCGGACAATATACGGATGGACGCCGAGGTAGGTTTCCGGCTCTTTTCCCATATCCACGCCCTCCGGGAAGTAGTATGCCTCCTCCTTCGGGTTGCGCCGCACGCGAGCGGCATCCTCTTTTCGCTGATGGAGATGATACGGTATTCGATACTCATAGTCGAAAATCTTTGCAAGCCGGTCGAGGCCTCTCGGATGAGTCGACGAGTATTCATTGCCGAGTATCAGGTCCGGGGCGGCGGCCACCGCGTCCTTGAGTCTGAGCGAGCCGCCGTCGGCGACGGCGAGGAAACTCAGTCCCTCGTCGGCGACCCGGATCCTGTTATCCGCTTCGGTAGTCGATGCGAGCCAACGTTCACAGATCCCGCCCCGTTCGCCGAGATCGTACCGGTCGTCCGGCAGTCCCAATCGTCTTCCGGGCGGGAGGAAATCGCGGGCGACCCACGCCGGTTTAAGCCGGAGTATGCCGTCTTCAACCGTGATCTCCCGCTCGACCACGGTCCGTATTTTCCCTGTGTCCATTATGTTCCGATCGATAGAAGTTCCTGTTTCAGATATCGTTTCTGTCCGCAAGAATTTTTTCTTATCGCCTCAATCATCCTCAGTTCCGTTTTCCTTCTCTCGTATCCGGGCGAATCCCGTCGATAGATCTTCGTATACCAATCGATGGTGACCTTCATCCAGTCATCGAACGGCGTGGAGACGAAGCGCAGATCCCGCTTCGCCTTCGAAATATCGAAGACCGCCGTCCGTCGCGAATTCAGAGGAAACACATCTTTTCCCGGGAGTGTGCTGATAGGATGAGCATCGAATATTTCCTGGTCGAGATGCACGAGTTCCGGATTTCGCCCGAGCAGTCTTCCGACCCTTTCAATATATTCATTTAATGAGAAAATTTCGTCGCCTGCGACTGTGTATGCTCTGCCGATCGAAATATCGGAATCAAGGAGGGATGCAAAGGCCCGCGCGAGATCCTTCACATAGACCGCCTGGAGCGCGTGATCTCCGCTTCCGGGCACCAGAAGGGGTCCGCCGTCGAGTATGCGCTGCATCCAGAACCAGTCCCGGTGGAGGAGGTCGTTCGGCCCCAGCACATACGGTGGTCTGATCATACTGACCGGAAGATGTTCCGGGTGATGTGCGTCCCAGAGCACGGATTCGCATTCCCGTTTATCGATGCCGTACTGCATGCCGAACGGATTTCTATCAAACCATTCCATGAGCGGGAGCGAGTCCTGTTCCTCGGTAATGGGACACCGGATCTGGTCAGACACCATATAGACCGATATCGTGCTGCAGTGGATGAACCTTCCCACCTTACCGCGAAAGACCTTTGCGGAGATAATGGATTCTTCCGGGCGGTAGGCGATCATATCATAGACGGCGTCGAACGTGCTTGTGCCGACCGCCGTTCGCACACCATGTTCCGTGCACCGGTCCCCGAAAATATACTCGATCTTCCCTTCATCGATGAACGGATTCCGCGATTTGCCTCGCGTCAGCAGCGTTACCGTATGTCCCCGCGCCAGCAATTCCAGGGTCAGGTGGCCGCTGATGAATCCTGTACCCCCGATGACCAGTATTTTCATATCTCTTTTTCTTATCAAATGTAAGTGCAACAACATCGCCCCGCGGTTTTTATGGCGCATCCGATACCGGGGGATGGTTAACCGCATTGACCGCCTATTATTTGACGAGCATCATTCTTTTCGTTACCGCCGTGCCGTCGTATTCGATCCGGTAGAAATACATACCGCTCGCAATTTCACCTGCGTCGAAGACGACGGAGTGTACACCTGCGGTTTTCTCCCCGTCGAACAAGACGCCTATTTCCCGGCCGATCACGTCGTAGACTTTCAGAGATACCCTGCCGCTCCGCGGCAATGAAAACGAGATCGAAGTCGAGGGATTGAAGGGGTTCGGATAATTCTGCGTTAGCTCGAAGGTTTCAGGCAGATTCGCAATCTCTTCTTTGTCAACGGAGGTTGTAATGATCTCATCCGCGAGAATGAACATTCTGGTGGTAAACGCGGGGACCGGCGTGGAGAAACTTGCAAGCGAAGCAGGCGTACCTTCATAGTACTCGTTCGAGATCAGATCGGTCAGATAATAAGTTTGCGTCGAGTCGAGCTGAAGCTCGTTCGTCGGGAGCTGGATCTGAGCATTGATATTGCTGCTGCCCATATTTATGACGGTGAAGATATTCTGATCGCCCGACCACCGCCTGAAAGCGAATGCAGTCGTATTCGGCGATACAGACAATTCGCTGAAATTGTTCCCGTGAAATGCCGGAAAAGTTTTCCTGATATGAATGAGGTGCCGGTAATAATCGAACAGGCCGTACTGCGAAAGCGAGCGGATGCTCTGCCCGGAGCTGAAGATATTCGACGTATTATAGGGATGCGACGCGGCGCCGATCTCCTGACCGTTGTAGATGAGCGGGACCCCGTGCAGGGCGAAGGTAAGCGCCGCCGTCATTTTTGTGCGGGCAAGATCATGGGTCGCGATAAATCTGAAGGTATCGTTGTTTTCCAGAAATCGGAGAACACGTGCGCGCGGGTGGTATCCGTTATTGTTATTTGTCAGCGAATTCCGCAGCAGGTTCGCGCGGATGTTCTGATTATTGTTATTGAAGATAGTAGGATTGGCGTTCGGATTATAGCTCGTCTGCCACACCCACTGCGACACCCAGCCTTCACTCGGAGCCCAATCGAATGCAACGTCGAAGCGCTCATCGAAAACCATCGGCCAAGTAGCTTTATCTTCGCCGAGCAGGAGCGCTTCGGGTTTCACCCGTTTGAGTGCGAGCCGCCACTCCCGCATAAACTCCGGAGAGCGTGCGTTCACTCCCCACACGGCATCGATTCGGTAGCCGTCGATGCCGAACTCTTCGATCCAGTATCTGCCCGCTTCGGTGATCATTCTACGCACTTCAGGATTGTTATAATTGAAATTGGGTAGATCGGTCCAGAAATAATATACGAATCCCTGCGGGTGCATATTATAATGTTGAGAATAAGGAGCCGAATCGAAGCTGCGTTGATAGTAATCGTAGTAGTGCGACATATTTCCGAGCTCAACAGTCGCCTGGGCATACGGATGGTGTATCGAGGAATGATTCGGCACAAAGTCGAGTATCACCCTGAGACCGTGATCCTTCGCAGTCTGAATGAGCGTCCGGAGATCCTGCTCCGTCCCGAGATCGGGTCTGACTTTGAAGTAGTTCGTGATGCCGTATCCCTGTCCGCGTTCATAGGTTTCGAAGACCGGTTGCAGCCAGATGGTTGTAATACCGAACTCCGCGAGCTCCGGGATCTTAGCCGTAATGTGATGGAACTTCCCTTCCCAGACAAAGATGTACGGTGTGATCTCGTAGATGACCGCCTCGTCGATCCATTGCGCAAAATCGGTTTTTATATCGAATACCCGGATTGAATCGTCTTCAACGGTGACGAACGTCCGCGCGCGAAACGTCGCTCCGTTTGTATCCTCGGCTTCAACCGAATAATAATACTCTCCCAACGGAACTCCCTCCGGAAGCAGGAACGATGTCTGCCCGCCGGTCGCGGAGCCGATTCCGGTCTGTACTCCATTCGATTCATCTTCGAACCAGGAAAATGTCAGGGTGGAACCAGACGGGTTGTCTATGATCTCGGTATGCAGCGTTACATCTCTCCCGTCCACGGTTGCATACAGGTATATTTCAGGACGGAGGGTATACCCCATGGTAAGCGTGAGGGTGTCGGAGAATATCGCCGACTCGCCTTCGCCGATCTTTGCTACAATTGCGTTGGATCCGTTTCCGAGTATAACCGCTGCCGAGAATGTGCCGTTCTCCAGGATGAACGGGTATTCGGTTCCGTTTACTGCGAGTACCCCGTTCTCCGTCCCGATCGATTCCGCCGATCCTGTTATGATCTGATCGCGGCCCCATACGGTCGCATCGTGTTTCTCAAGAATGATTGTCTGTGCATGCAACTGGACCGCCGCGAACAACAGACCCATGCTTACAAAATATTTCATCGCCGACGTACCCCTCTCTATAGTCAATACTTTTTCCGAATATATAAAACCGCATTGTTTTTTACTTCACGTCGAACCAAGCCGGTGATCCGGTACATTTCCCCGCCGGCTTATAGTACAACCCCGCCTAACCGATCATGGGGGAAGGGGCTAAATTAAAAACCGTTTCGAACGATTTATTTTCGAGATCAGTATCTCCCGTACGTCTTCGCCACTTCAACCATTTTAAAAAGGTTTTCATGCGGCGTATCTCTGCCGCACTGGTCGCCGGTCGAAAGTACGAATCCGCCTCCAGCCGCCGCGGCATCGATCAGCCGTTTACATTTTTCTTCGACCTGCCCGGGAGTCGCATTGAGCATGAAGTCGAATGTATTGATATTTCCCTTGATGCAGAGCTTATCACCGACTCTCCTCTTCGCCTCCGCAATGTCTACGTCGCCGCCGGGAGGCTCCTCCATCGGTTCCATAACGTCTACGTCGGTTTCCGACGCGACGATCTCGACGAGCTTCCAGGATTTTCCACAAATATGAAGGTGCGATAAGACGCCCGCTTCGCGGCAGAGGCGGGAAGCTTTTTGAATGAACGGGAGCTCATATTTCCTGAAGAGCTTCGGGGAGCTGATGCTCAGACTTGCGCTCGAGCCGCCGAGCATGATCTCGTCCGGTTTCGCCTCCAGGTTCGCCTTCAGATTTGCGATCGCCCATTCCGTCCAGAATTCATACACCTCGTCCACGAACTCCGGTTCGTCGATAAAATCGAGATAGCACTCTTCGAAACCCCCTTGCCTGATATGAAACCACCAGTCCTGAAATACCGGTATCATCGCTACGTACACTCCGAGATCTCCGATACGGTCTCTGTCCCGGTAGTCCTGCTCCCATGTCCAACCTTCGGCCCCCATATAGAGTTTAAACTTTTCGAAATCTTTCTTCAGATCCTTGATCGGTTTGACTCCGCGCCACGGCGGTTCGTCGGCGTAATACATCTCCTCTTCGTCAAGGTCGCCGAGCGGAGTCCGGCATACCCTCTTCACAAGCTTTCCGTCCGTTTTTTCGACGATGGTCTCATCGAATACCGGCGAATCCTCAGGTTTGATCTCAATCAGTCCTCCGTATATGTACCACCCGTCCATACCGAAATATTTTACAGCTTCGACATATGCTTCAGAATAGGTGGCGGAGGTCCAGCCGTTATGCGGCCTGCCGTCGAGAAAAAGTTCATAGAACGGTCTTCCGGTCAATTTGGCGGGGACCATAACCGATATATCGGGACAAACCGGTACATGGTCGGCTTCATTCCTACCGAATGCCGTGAGGAGTCGCTGTTTTGATGTCATAAAGAGCTCGAAGTCTGCTGTTTTATTTTCGCGGCAACTGATCCCACCCCTCAAGGAGGGATTTCATTCTATTGAACGATAGCTTTGTGCTTGCGTCTTCACGCACCAGGCCACCGTTCGGGATATACGGACGGAAGTCGGAAAAATCGTACCAATTAATCGCTTTGATGTAGGGTTTGCTGTAGTAAAGCGTATAAACCTGCTCCATCCAGGTAGCCTGCAAGTCGTCGTCCCAATGCCGGTGCCATGCATACGGCTCCTGGGGCAGAGCCATCTGCTCATTGAAAACCGACTCGCGGGTGGGACCCGAGCTTGCTCCGATCTCGGTGATGTAGACCGGTTTCCCGAATGCTTCGAATTTTTCGAGCATCCGTGCGATATCAGAGAGGTCTCGCTGTGGGAAGTATATCTGAATCCCTATCACATCAAAATCTACTTCCGCATCGACGATATCCTTGAGAAAGAGTCGGGGATTTCGTAGCGGCCTATCGGAATCCATCCGAGCCATGCGTCCGACTGCCGCATATTCCGCCCAGAGACAGCAGTTGTTGAGAATTTTCACCACCTTCGGATTCGTCTCTTTCGTCGTATCGCAGGCAAGCCGGACGATTTCGGTGATCTGTTCCGGAGTATGGTCGTGAATGTTCCCCCAATCGTGATACTCGTTGACCACCTCCCACTGCAGCACGTCGTCTCCGTAGTGACCAACGACGTTGCGGGTATGGGATTCGACATATTTTTTCAGTTCGTTGAAATTCTTCTCCTTCAGCCAGTCGGGCGTCACCATCGGATGAAACCAGAAGAGCGGCCTTCCCTGTATGGTGATGTCTTCACGCTTCAACCAATTTACAATGTTGTCCTTTACACCCCAGTTATAACGGCCTTCCTCAGGTTCGAAAATCTCGTACCAACTGTCCCAGATGTAGTGGGTGACCGTTGCGAAGGTGAAGAGCTCTGCAAAACGTTTGGTGAACTCCTCCGACCGTGCCCAGATATATTGACGCGTCTCGCAGCCGAAGCTCACGTCGTTCCTGCGGGTCATCCGCTGAATATCGCTACGCGCCTTCTCGAGCTCTATCTTCTCGCCGGCATGGAGCGCATACCGGAGGCATTTGTCTGCGAGCAGGCCGGCCTGATCGGCATCCGGAAGCTTTTTCTGCGCTTCTTCCAACAGTTCTTCCGATAACGCCGTAAGATACCTCACCTCGCTCGAGAAAAGAGTTCCGTCTTTTCCGTATCGTTCCATTACTCTCCTATTCCGGGCTACGCGGCTCCGGGCGAACTCGTAGTTGAGTACATACGGCCCTCGCATTTCCCGCCTGGTGAAATATTCTCCCCCGTTATCGGCAGCAAGCCAGATATAGCCGAATCCGTCGACGTACCACCTGGCATTCACGGCGAATTTCCTGTCGCCGAGATCTTCCGGTATGACCACGCCCGACTGCGTAACCTGGATTGAAGACTTAAAGGGATCGTCGGACTGATCGGTCGCATATGCCCAGTTGAGCGGCGGCATATACCGATGGGGTATCGGTTTAAATACGACCTCCCGCTCGCTCAGAATAACATTGGCGTGCGTGTAACCGTTGACGACCGGAGCGGCGGCGGCTGCGGCGGCTCCGATTATTCCCGAACGGATAAAATTCCTTCGCGTATATCTTTGCATTCTTTACTCTCCTGCGGGTAGATGTTTCTGCAGCAACGGACCGAGCCTATCGGATTTTCCGGGCCGTAGGAATGGAAACTCATTTACGACTTTCTCATTCGGCTATTTGCGTGCGAGCACGGTTCAGCAGTTGCACGACTGTTCTTCGTTGAATCTCCGGGAATTTTACAGAAGCAAACTTATCCAGATCCAATGCTTTTTCAAACGACCGGATAGATCGGTCGATTTCCCCGAGCTCATAGTGAAGCAACGCGATCTTTGCATATACAAACTGGCTCTCTTCGATTTTCAATGCAGCGGCGTAAGTTGCGATCGCCTCGCGATGCTTTTTCTGTGCAACCTGCATATCGCCGGTGAGCATCATATAGTACGGGTCGTGCATCGAAGACTTCGCTATCGCAAGATACTCCTTTTCGGCAAGATCGAATCTGCCCGCGCCGATATACATCTTCGCAAGCTCCGCATGGGCTGATCCCCAGCCGATCCTGTGATTCAGATATTCCCAGGCGATTTTTTCTACCTCGTTCCCGGGTATAAACTCAAATGGTTCCGGATCCTCCGTAAATGGCCACCTGCTGGTGAGATAGTCGATCCGGAGCCGGGCGACTGTATGATCAAATTCCGTCAATCCGGCAAAAGCTCGATACTCATCGTCGGTCCTGGCTCGCGTATTGTTCCACTCATCGGCTGGTACTGGGAATCCATAGGCCGCAAGAGCCGAACAGAACTCCTTTGCCATAAGGAAATATCCGTCGAATGTCGGATGAACATGCTCCCAGAATAATTCCTTATCCGGTATCCCATCGGGTGAATTCCTCAAAAATACTTCCTCCATGTCGACGAGCGGTATCCGCTCCTCACCCGCAACCCGTCGAACGATCGAATTCAGATCCGAACCCGCTCTGAACCTCAATTGATCGAAATCTCTTGCATTGATATAGTGGCGGCGCGCCCGCTCCGTATTCCCGAGCCGATCGCAGCATTGAGCGACTGCATACTGAGCATCAGCGCTGGTCGTATCCATCGAAAGCGCCGTTTCGAAGAACCTGAGCGCTTTCTCGTAATCGCCCGCATGAAGGGCGGCTCTACCGGCCTTCATCGAAATATTCCACTCATCCCGGCGCGCTTCGGCTGTTCCGGGAGCGAATCCCGACACGAACGGAGGCCGATCGCGAAGATTGCTCACCACGGTACTCATGAGCAAACCGGTTTTGTTTCGTTTCGCCATTCCAGCGATCGAACGCAGATTACGTTCAAAGTTCCGCATCGCTCTTGTATAATCGGCGCTGCCGTACGGTATGGACCGGGAACCAGCCATCTCTTCCATAAGCGTTCCCCCCTCCGGCCTGTCCTCCCCGCGAAAAAGCGAAGAGACTTTGAATAGAATATCCCGAATAAGAAGAACGGTTTTTACCTTACGCATGGTCAGATATAATCTGACCGCATACCAGGATTTTCCGATCGATTCGGTGGAAGCTATCCCCAAAGCTCCGTAAAATTCGTTGTGCCCCGTATAAAGAATGATCAGGTCGGGTTCGTACCGAAGAATCTCATGAACTAGATCCGCGACCGTATAGCTCGTCACTGCCGTGATCCCGACATTGATCACCTCGAAATGCCTGTCGGGAAAGAGCGTCGTCAGCCGGTCGCGCAGCAATGCGGAATAGGATCCGTTGAACATATACGGCATGCCGATGGTCGTCGAAGCGCCGAGACAAAAAATCCGGTATGCGTTCTCACGCTTCCTGACCTCGAACATATCCCGCGACGTGTATGTCTGAAATCCCTCTCTGCTAAAGTATCGTTTCACCACACCAGGATTGACTGAATAATATTCTCTCCCCTTCCACTCCGTTTTCAGGAACGGATCCGTGTTTCCGCCGTACCCGCCGACGCGAAGAGCAACTTCGAGCAGCAGAAAGAAAAGCAACGGGATACTCAGTACGAGTATCTTGAACACTTTAATTCTACCCGGATTTCGTTCAGGAGAACTTTTACGGATTTTCCCGCTCACCGGATTCCTATCAATCTATTTAATGAAGCCTGCAATTTGATTTTCCGAATATTTCAATCGAAGAGGCACAAGATCGCACCAATCACCTCTTGGCGGATCCGAGATTTCTCCATTTTTCCTGCAACGCGATCAGTCGGTCATATATCGCTTTTGTCTCCCCCTTTGGCGATCTCAGCAGACCTCCTCCTTTTATCCAGGAGAACGGATCGACGAAATCATACCAGTTGATTGCTTCGATCCATGGCTTGCTGTATGCAAAGGTATACAATCCCTCCATCCAATCCGCCTGAAGTTCCTCGTCCCAGTGCCGCCGCCATATGAAAGGTTCCGTCGGCAGCCCGAGTTGTCCGGAATGGATGGAATCGGCAGATGGTCCCGCGCTCGCACCGACTTCCGTCAACTGTACGGGCCGGGCGAATTGTTCAAAACGTTCGATGAGCATGAAGGTGTCCGAGAGATCGCGGTACGGAAAGTACATCTGCTGGCCGGTGATCGTAAAATCCACTCCCGCATCGACGAGGTCCCGCATAAATTTGACGGGAGTCCGCTGAGGAAATTTTGCATCAAGCTCGCCCCATTTTTTCAGCTGTACATACTCGGCGAACGGGCAACAGTTATTTATGAGGCGATGGACTTTGGGATTCACGTCGCGGGTAATATCGCATGCTAGCTTCGTTACCTCGACGATCTGCTCGGGACTAAGCTGCAGCTCGTTCGCCCAATCATGTTTCTCGTTCACGACCTCCCAGGCGTACATCTCGTCGCCGTAGTGACCGACCACTTCCCGCGTATGGGTTTCGACATATTTGAGAAGGTCGCTATACGATTTATTCCGAAGCCAGTCTGGGGTTGTCGTCCTGTAGAACCAGAAGAGCGGTCTCCCCTCGACCGTAATATTCCGCTTCCTGAGTTCCTTCAGCAGGGCGGTTCTCAGGGCGAACTGCTTGTTTCCTTCTTCCGGTTCGAAGTCTTCGAACACGCCGCTCACCAGATAATGAGTAATTGTTGCGTAATTGAACAACCTGGTGAACTTTTCGAGGAACAGTTCAACATCCATCTGAAAATACCCGCGCGCATCGCACCCGATGAAGAAATCGGGCCTGAAGCCGATATTCCGGATATCATATTCGGCTTTTTCAAGCTCTAGCTTTTCGGAGGCGTGCATCGCATGGCCGAGCGCTTTCTGGGCGAGCAGTCCGCAGAGGGGCCCGTCCTCGCTCGAACGAGCAGCATCTTCGAGGTATCCTTCCGCGAGCGCCATCAGAGCTGCGGACTCACGCGACGGCCGCCAGCCGGTCTTTTCGAATTCCGCTACGCGCCTTCGGTTCCTCCCTACTCTGCTCCTGGCAAGCTCGAAGTTTAGATTCAATTCCCGGCTCGTCCCCCCCGCCGGTAGTTCGTAGAGCATCCCGTCGTTATCGGCGGTGATAAATATATATCCGAATTCCTCGACGTTCCATCGGACGTTGATCCCGAACTTCTCCGTTCCGAATGTCTCCGAAATTCTGATTCCGTCGCTGCCGGCGGTTATATTCGAGAAAAAGGCGTCCCAGTTTTCGTCGCTCGCATATGCCCAATCGAGCAGATGGGGCCCGCGGCCCTTCTGCACGAAATAGGGCCGAAAAATCAGTTCACCGTTTGCCATTGTTCGGTCCGCTTGTATCTTTTTGGCGCCGCAGTATGTAATTTAGAATCTGCGGTTCCTGTCGTATTCATGTTTGTTGATCCCCCAGATCCTTCCACTTTTGCTGAAGCATCTTAAGCCGGTCGATTCCGGATTTGGGTTCTACCTCTTCGAGTGTTCTGTACAATCCACCTTGCGGTACGAAAGCATACGGGTCGACGAAATCATACCAGTTGATTGCGTGTATCCATGGTTTACTGTACCCGAGCGTATACAATCCTTCAAGCCAATCGGCCTGCAGGTCCTCGTCCCAGTGCCGGTGCCAGATATAAGGTTCTTTCGGAAATCCGAGTTTGCCGGTATCGATTGATGCCTTCGTCGGACCGGACGAGCAGCCGACTTCGGACAGATAAACCGGTTTCCCGAACTGCTCGAGCCGCTCCGTATGAATGATCGTATCGGCGAGGCAACGATAGGGGAAATACATCTGTTGCGCCGTAACGTCGAAATCAACGCCTGCATCGACCAGATCGCGCATGAATTGCCATGGCGTCCGCTGCGGATATTTCGCCTCGATATTCACGTACCGGCGAAGCTGTACGTACTCGGCAAATGGACAACAGTTATTCACAAGCCGTTTTACGTTCGGGTTCGTATCCTTCGCGACATCGCATGCAAGACGGGTAAGCTCGATTGTCTGCTCCGGCGATAGCTGAAGTTCATTCGCCCAGTCGTGAAGCTCGTTCACTATCTCCCAGGAATACAACCGATCGCCGTAATGACCGACCGTTTCCCGGGTATGCTCCTCTGCATATTTCAGAAGCTCCGCGTAAGAAAGTCCCTTGAGCCAGTCAGGAGTGCAGTACTCATGAAACCAGAAGAGAGGCCTTCCTTCAAGTTTCACGCCATGTTTACCCATCGCATCGACGATAACATCTCGCGAGGCGAACCGTTTCTTCCCTCTCACCGGCTCGAAGTCCTCTATACGGCTTTTCCAGTAATGAATAACTGCGCCGTAGTTGAAGGCATCGAGAAACCGGTCCATATACATATCCGAGTCGTACACCAGAAAGTACGCAGCGGTCTCCGAACCGAACAGAAAGTCCGGCCTGTAGCCGTTCATCTGTATATCATGCCCGGCTTTCTCGATCTCTATCTTCTCTCCGCCCCACAATGCATAATAGAGAGATTTCTGTGCAAGCTGTGAGCGTTTGTGTTCGTCGCCGTTCACCCGGTGCGCGTCGTAGTAATATTCTTCCGCAAGATTCAGATAAACGGAACATTCACGCGAAGGGCGCCAGCCGGAACTGACATGGGCGTCATACCTTTTCCGGTTGCGAACAACGCGGCTTTTCGCAAGCTCATAGTTTAAATTGAAGGTCTCGGTGCGGCCCCGAGCAGGGAGTTCATAATATTCGCCTCCGTTATCCGCCGTTAAAAACAGATATCCGAATCCCTCCACATTCCATCTGACATCCACGCCGAATTTACCGATACCATGGGTATCGGAGATCCGGACGCCGGTTTCCCGGTCGGCGGATATGTTAGAGTAAAATGCATCCCAATTTGAATCGCTCGCATATGCCCAGTCGAGCAAGTGAGGTCCCCTCCCCGATTGAACATAATATGGACGGAAGAGGAGCGTCCCGCGTTCCGTATTCGTGGCGGTGCGCTTACCGGTAAGGAGCGTCGGTGCGGTGAACAATGCATTCGAGGCAACCGTGGCGCCGACCCCGGCCAACACGGTTTTCTTCACGAACCTTCTTCTGCCGATCTTTTTCATTGTCTATTCCGATTCGGTGAGTTTAACGGCCGACCGCGGTTCACGCACCATTCCTATGAGCCATACGGTCCCTATTCCTCCAAGACACCCTGTTGCGATAAAAATCGGTTCGTATCCAAAGAGGTCGGCGGCGAAACCTGCGGCGATACCGCTCAACATGAACGGGGAAACAAGCATATTGGTCAATGCGACGAACGTAGGCCGCTCGTCGTCGGAACAGAGTTCTGCGATGAACGATAGTCTGGAGATCATCATGAGGCTGATGGTCATCGCGGAAATAACGAAGACCGCGGCGTATACTTCGATCCGATCGGCAGCAAATGCGATGATGCTTGCCCCGCAGGTTGCCGCCGAAGCGATTATCAGGTTGATCCGATGGCCGAAATTATCGGCGATATAGCCGAGCGTGAGACTGCCGAAAACCATACTCACCATCATGATGACGGTGAAGGTTCCTGCATATGCATCCGTCAGCGCAAACTTTTTTAGCGCATAGACGGTGAAGAATGCATTCGCGCTCCCTGCAGAAAAGAAGAACGCATCGGATATAACGAAATTCCTGTAATTGCGGCGTTCCTTCAATATAGCCGGAAGGTTCATCAGATAATCACGGTAGCGGAGTATAATCTTCGATTTATTTCCATACTCCTCGCGCAGGGTGACGAGGAAACCGTACGATATCATCATCGCGGTGAAAGCGCAGAGGAAGAGAACGCCGAAATTTACCGGAAAGGATATCCTGTTCAGCACAACCGTAACCGCCGAGCCGCCTAGGATTCCGAGCAGCGCGCCGAGAATAGTCCTGATCGCGAACAACCTGCCCCTGAGATTGACGGGGGTAATCTTCGCGATCAGATCGAACCATACCGGCAGGTTGACGCTTCCACCGATCGCAGCTATCGCAAACAGGAAAAAGAAAACCAGGAGTCCTGCGTTCGGAGGCAGGTCTGCGACCACAAATATGGTTGCAATGCCGAGGAGAAGCCACGGCAAACGCTGCAGCATACCGGTCCTCAGCATAAGCCGCTTTTTAAAAGAAACTCTTTGGACGTATCCGGCGAAGAAGATTTGCGGAAAATTCATGCCCACCGCCCAGATGACGGGAATTAATCCGACGGCGACGTTACTCCCCCCGATGTTCTTCACGAAAACCGGAAGCACCGTCTGCACCGATACGAAGCTCATGGCAAATGCGAAGAATCCGCCGTCCATGACGTTTGCAACGAAGTTATGCCTGAGCGTTACATCCCGCAGATGCGAATCGCGTCTCAACAGTCTGTTAAGCATAGAATACCTTAACTTCCCCTCTGCGAAGCATCACCGTGCCGCCCGTCGTTCCGGATTCATCCGTCAGATGCAGGACTTCGTTCGAAAAGATCTCCTTCATATTCCCGGCATGCACCGACGGCACCGAGATCTTCACCGACACGGAACCCGGCTCGGCATTCCGCACGATGATCATCGTATGATCTCCGGCTCCGGACAGAACATCCACTCTTACCTTTGCGGCGCCGGTTACGATCGGTCGGCTCAATCCTGCGGTATATTCCACAAGTCCTGCGATGAAGTCTGCATTCGATTCCGGACCGTTCCTTTGGTACGGCATTCCGATATATGATCCGATGCTCACCGCGCTCCCTTCTCCGTACCGCGAACAGGTCACGGCGGGGTCGCCGTTCGGAAAGCGTGCAAGAACCTCCGCTCCTTCCAGAAAGTATGTTTCGCGCACCATCGCTCCGAATACTTTTTTCCACTTCGGGATGCCGGGCAGATCACGTACGAGCTCGATGCTCACTTCGCCGTTTGAATCCGCGGGACCGACAAGACTCTGCCGAACCTGGAACACCTTATGCAGCCCGTACCCCGGTACCGTCGTCTGGTGTGCGCCTTCCTCCAGATTCCAGGCACCGAAAAAACATTCGCCGATAACGACCCCGCCTTCACGCACCCACTTTTCTATACATGCGGCGATCTCATGGTTGATGACGTAGGGGAATGGCACGATCAGAACGCGATACCGACCGAGCGTTCCCTGAGCGAATTCGCGCGGATGAATAAAATCGACATTGTAATTCCGTTCGTAGAGCGCCTTATGAAATCCGAGCAGCGAATCGGTGGCGTTCTTTTCATTTCCGGTGGCCGCCCATGTAAAGATCTGATTTTCCGGACTGTACAGAAGTGCGATTTTTGCAGGTACCGGCCCGGCTTCATGGAGAAACTCCTTGTATTCCTGAAGCTTTTTTCCGATTTCTGAATACGACGACAACCAGGGAGAAACTTCCCCGTCCGGATACGTGAGACCCCATGTCGGCGCTTCGCGGCCGAGTATTTCGGGACGATACTGCCAGAAAACAAATCCTTTCAGATTCGCTGCGATGCCCGTAAAGATATGCCGCTTTATATCGTTCTCCCCTATTGGTTTCGGAAGATCGAGTGTGTATCCCATGAGCATAAGCATCTCGGCCGAGATCACGGGCTTACCTCTTGCACACGAACGGAGTATATCGCACATCATCGGATCGTCCATCTGGGTAAATCCATGCAGATCTCCGAATCGCCCTGCGTTCCAGGGATCGCTCGCTGTCGAGACAACCGGAAAGCCCTGAATAAAGACATGGTGGCACATTAACGGATGTCTGCCCCCGTCGATCTGCTTCGCGATGTCGAATCTCCGCCGTACGTTTTCGCCGAGGGTATGCACAAAGAACATCCGCCAATCGATCATATCGTTGAACGTGTTGCGCGTGCGCGGGAGCTCGGCGTCGTCGAACGACTGATAATTCCGGTTCCATGAAAGATTCAGCGCATCCACGGATCCGTATTTTCCGGATAGCCAGGTTCTGAATTTGGAGGAGCATTGATTGCAATAACAGAGCATATTTCGCATCTCTCCGGCGTTATCGGCGTAAAGACGCATTTCAGACATGCTGCTGGTTAACTCCGGCTCGCTCGCAACATTCCAAATCTCGAGTGCCGGATGTTCTTTAAACCGTTCAACGACTACGGCGAGAAATGCGTCGAAATGCTCCATTACATCGTCGTGGTTGAGACAGTAACCGAGTCCGCCGATCTGTCGATGCGGCTGCGTCTGAGGTCCGATCTTCCTTCCGTCGAGCGTGACCATGGAGGCGTCGGGATATTTCCGGTAGATCCACGCGGGAGCGACGTCAAAGATGGTATTCAGCATAACCCGAAGCTTATACTTCTCCGCGAGATCCATCAGCGTGTCGATATCATCGAACCGGTACGTACCCTCGGCGGGATTGTTCCACCGCCATTGTACCCAGAATTTGATCGTATTAAGGCCGAGTCCCGCGAAATTCCGAACATCTCTTTCCCAGTCTTTCTGCCGAGGAGAAGGCGCACGGTAGTACTGTGATCCGTACTGGAAATAGTCCTTCGATAATATATTTTTCAATGAATTCAAGTGCGAGTCGTATTTTGTTATTCGTTCGTTGACAAGCGTATAATCAGCGTTGAGTTCATGGCCGGTATTCGACGATCAGACGACGAACTGTGCGAGATGTTTGAGTCCTAATCTGAGTCCCTTTTTCACCTTCTCTTCCGATCCCTCCCAGATAGGATCCTCGTGTTCGATCGAGAGCACCTTGTCATATCCGTTTTCCTGAAGCGTCGAGATGAAAGCGTTCCAGTCGATCTTTCCGAGGCCCGGCATCCGGTAGCGCCAGAAGCCCGATTTCCATGGGGTTGGATCGATTTGTGTGCCGAAGAGTCCGTACCTATAGACCCCGTCGGCGACCATCTCCGTATCCTTGGCATGCGCATGGAATATTTTCGGAGCGTATTCCTTCGTTGCGCGGATATGATCGATACCCAGCCAGTAGAGATGCGACGGATCGAAGTTGAGCCCGAAATTATCCGACGGTATTTCGGCGAACAGTGCATCCCAGAGTTCGGGTGAATACGCGAAATTACCGGGGAGCCCGAACCGCTGCCAGTTCTCCATCGGGCAATTCTCGATCATTAGTCTTACTCCCTTGTCTTCAGCGTATCTGACAACCGGACGGAATACCTTGCCGATCTCCTTTATATTTTCTTTGGGCGATTTATCGGGGCGTCCGCCGACGAATGTCCCGACTAGTCCGACTCCGAGCAGGCCGGCGGCGTTGATCACCTTCTTCAGATGTGCCAGAATTGCAGAACGCTTCACGGGATCGGGATCGAGATTATTGTCGTAGTAAGCCAGCGCGGATATTTCGAGTCCGTGCTCCGAAAAGAGTTCCAGTACCCGCTGCGCATCGCGCTTCGTAAATCGTGCCGCGTCGATCTGTCCGGCCTTATAGTCGCGGGTAGATTCTACGGGCCATGCTGCGAGCTCGAGCGTATCGAAGCCCTGCTTCGCCGACCAGGAGACCAGTTCGCCGAGCGGGACACCGGGAAGACACGCAGTCAGAAATCCTATTTTCATTGAGTAACTCCTATTACATAATGCAACAATTCTGATCGATCCGAAGATCTGAGGTTTTAGTTTATTGCAGAGCCGGGCGGAGAGAATTACCCCGTACTCCTCTCATCTTTCGATGCCGATCCATTGTTTCGTGCGATTCGATTTCAGAACCGCCTCGGTTATCAGGTTCTCCCAATGCCCGTCTTCAAACGTCGGAAAGTCTGGTTTATCTCCGATGGGATCTTTCCCTTCGCGGATGAACTCGTACACGTTCATAAACAGGTTTTTCAAGCCGTCCGGATAACCCTCCGGATGCCCCCCGGGATAGTGTGCATACTTTCTCGCCGCATCGGTGAGGAGTGAGGGATCCTTTATCAGGATCTCATTGGATTTTTCCCTGTGGCCGACCCAGAGCGAGTTCGGCTCTTCCTGATTCCAGGAAAGCGCCTGTTTACTCCCGTCGATCTCGAACCATTCGCGGTTTTTTCTCCCTGCACTCACCTGAGATACGGTGCACACGCCATGAGCGCCGTTCGAGAAACGCAGCAGCACGGTGCCAGCATCCTCGGTATCTATCGGAATTTCTTCGACCGATCCTCCGCCGTCGGACTCTTTCCCTTTAAACGTCTCTACCGTACGCGCCGGACGTTTCCGCTTCTTATGAACCGTAAAAAGCTCGGCGAATACTTCACGTATCTCGAGACCTGATATGAACTGTACCAGGTCGCACCAGTGGGAACCGATGTCTGCTACCGCTCTCGAAGCGCCGCTGAGCCTGCTTTCGAGGCGCCAGTTGTAGTCGGTATCATAATAGAGCCAGTCCTGCAGGTAATGCCCGTGCACAAGATAGATTTCTCCGATATCACCGGCTGCGACAACTGCGCGCGCGTGCTGAATGAGCGGATAGAAACGATAATTGAAATTTATCGCATGGACGACGCCCGAATGCCGCGCCCGGTCGACGAGATCGGCAGATTCTTCCGAAGTAAGCGTCAACGGCTTCTCCGACACAATATGCTTCCCCGATTCAAGTACCGCCCGGTTGATATCGTAATGGAGATTGTTCGGCGTGCAGTTATGGACTACATCGACCTCAGGATCGCGTACACACGCTTCCCAGGTATCGTAATATCGGGGAATGGAATAATGCTGGGCGACCGACCTGGCACGCTCCGGATCGTTCGACGCGAGAGCGATAACCTCCACTCCGTTCACCCGGCGCAGCGCTTCAACGTGTGCGGGACCGATAAATCCGGTTCCGATGACGGCGACTTTGATTGTTTTCATAGTCCAAACAGTTTTCGAAATGTACGTTAGACTCCCGGACGATGCGAGCGGCTGTCAGTCCGGCATGATCCCGATACCTCGTTCGGCACGAGCAATCATCTTTCTGACTTCGGGGAGATCGATCTCCTGCTTGTTGTTGTACAGCACGAGCGCGGGGATGACGCTCAGCTTCTCATAGGCCGCTTCCTGAAACTGGAACATAGGATGCGACGGATGTTTTGTGAGCAGATGCGCACCGAACCTTGTATACTTTCCCATTAAATATGTCGAAACCGGATGAGCTCTCCGCCACTCCGCTCTCCCCTCCATCCCGTGCACGTCTGCGATGCTGTCAATTCCATGGATTTGGACGTATGGCAGCGCACGCAGGATATATTCGTTGATACCTTCACCTCCGAAGAGTATTTCTGGGAAGGCTTGCTGCAGCCGTTCGATATGATCCCGCATACCTTTCAAGAAGTCCGGACCCGCGCCGACGTTGAAGGCCAGAAGTGTCTGGTCGAGAAAAACCGCATCGATCGCATACGAGCGGACCAGATTTCCGATGACCGATTCCATCAAATCACCCCAGGCGGCATATCCCGGATTGATGTAGGCAAAATACGGTTCCGCCAGCCAATCGCCGTCCATATCCAATCCCCACGATTGCTTTCTGCCGAATACATCCACAACCTGATATTTTTCGAATTTCCTGAATAGCGAATGCGAGAAGGTCATCGCAAGCACGTTTGTGTGGATCATCACCCGGTATCCGAGCTTCCGGGCATGATCGACGAACTCTTTAAATTTCTTCGATCCTCCCAGCTCCTCGGAGGGATTATAGTCGGGAGCCCGTGAATCGATCCCATGCTCCGCCCAACCGGAAACGTAGACGAGCGTCCGTTCCGGCCGATGCAATGACGCAAATTCATCAAGGCGCCGTTTCATTTCATCGAACGTATGCAGCGGCTCAGGTTGTTCTTTTCCTATCCCCCACATTTCGAGAATGAAATTTATATCTCTCATCCACCCAGGAAAATGCGTATGCCGTTCAACGGGCAACAGGCGGTATGCCGATTCCATCCACTCCCGGTGCATATCGACTGCGCTTCTCCATCCCGAATGGAACGCCCGCACCGACCATTCGCCTTCCAGCGTCTCCGAAGGGTGGAGTCCGTTACACTCGAAGCCGTAAACCAACCTGAATCCGGTTTCAGATTTCCGGACCCGAAGCATCTTCATCCTCGGTACCTCCTCCGCTGCCTGGAAGAGAATACCATCGTTTCCTGAAGAACCAATTGCGAACTGTGCGTTCCACCAGAACGGATATTTATACGAGAGCGTGGTATCGCGCGGCATGCCGCTGCCAAGCGACTGTCCGCCGAGGGCGGGAATGATCACCTCGTCGAATTCGAGGGCGCCGACCTCCCACTCGATCATCCAGAGCGGTGTCGGTCCGATCACTTTTGCCCGGAACCGGACGCCCTCCGGCGTACCGTCGATTTTCATTTCGCAGATGTAGCGGTTCGCTTCGTCCCCGAAAATAAAGGTAATAACCCCGTGCTGTTCCTTCACCGATTTTATCTCCGTAAGGAAGGCGGGATCCGAAACCGCATCGAGCGGACGTGCGATCAGCCGGTAGGTTCCGCCGGCAAGATAGGTTTTATCGGTTATGATGTTCCTGATTTCTTTGAAACGGAATCGATCCGCCTCAAATACAATGCGCAGCCCGCCTGCCGTAAGAGTGTACACTTGATTCATTTCTGGCGAATAATTTTCTAAAATGAATATGCTGCAACGCCTAAATCCCTTTCGAGTCTCGATGGGATCTTTGATACATTCCCGATTCAGTCTTCGATCGTTGTTTTCTGAACGTTACGTTTCTCCACATCCTCGAACGGCGTTCCTTTTCGAAAAATTACGAAATAGGTACACGTTTGTTTTCCCACGGGGATGCACGGACCGTGCCAGACCGCTTCATCGATTACGACTGCTTCTCCGGGATCGACACGGTATGCCGAAACTGTGCCGTCGGGTCCCGCTACCGGCAGGATGAACGGAGCATCAACTGGAATCAACAGCTCGGGTGTTCTGAGATGCCGTTCCACGACCTGCACCTCATCGTCCGCCTGCTTATAGACAGTGCAGAGGCCGATTTCCGTTTCCCCTTCGATAGTATAATCCGCGATATCGGACCAGAACCTGAATGTCGGACCCTCCGCCGTCGGTTCTGCGGTCGGGAGAGTAACGAGTTTGCCGAAAACGGAAAAATTATCTGTTGTTGCCTTCATCTGTTTTATCTTCATATCGATCGCTCGTGCGGAATCTATCGGGGTTCCAGGTGGATGATAACGATGCTGCCGCCGGTCAGTTCGAGATCCCTGAGTACGGTCGCTTCGTCTGCATGGACGACCGCATCGTACGGTTGTGCATCTCCGAGTTCGTTATAGCGCGTCGCTGTACCGTGCAGCATAAGGGGAATCCGGATCTCTATTAGCTCCCGGCGCATATCCTTCATCTTTCCGGATTGATCGTTTGTACGATTCGCGGGTAGGTTCGTCTGAAGCCAGCCGACGACGACCACACTCCCATCCTCCTGCTCAAACGCGAAAACGCGGCTGTCCGATCGCTCATGAGTGACAATATCCAGATTTTCCGTGACCGACCGGTAAGGTAACGAAAACAGCCGGTTAAAGAATCGGAGTGAAGGTTGTGCCGGTTTCGGCGACCAGTCGACATACGCGATACCGAGATGACGGTTGTTCACGTCGCCGATAACCTCCTCATGAGGCTCAAGGTCTTTGATCTCATACCAGGCGATTGCCGACAGTTTTTCAGTCGCCAGCAGCATGGTGAGCGTCTTGAACATATGCACTGCCTGATACTCGGGAGTTTTCTCGTAATCGTAATATGCATTATAGTGGATCGATACATAGCCGTTTGAGCGGAAGGTGCTGTATCCCACCTCTGCCATCCAGAGCGGCTGGTTGTCGCCGTACCGTTCGATGACCGATGCCACTTCATGCACATAGTCGATAATATCCTCGGCGGGACGTCCGTCCCATGTCTCCCGGTAGCTGTGAAAGTTGACGACATCGACATAGGGACTAATCCCGAAATCTCTAAAGAGCCGCTCAAGAAACTCGACCCGGTGTGCGAGACCGCCGAATACAATCTTCGCCTGCGGATCGGCTCGTCTGACTGCTTCCGCGCCGATCTTATATAATTTTGCGAAATCCTCGATCGAACCGTTCCAGAAAAACTCAATATCCGGTTCGTTCCAGACCTCCCAGGTTTTAATTCTGTCCTTATACCGAAGGACGAGATTGTACATGAATTTACCGAACTGCTCGTAATCCACCGGCGGATGGTTCCAGTAGTTCGTCGAATCGCCGGTTGAGTTCCATTGGGGCGTGTAACAGATGTACGGGATCAGGGTGATACCATACTCATCGACCGCAATCCTCACGAAATCGTCCCAGAACAGCCAATCATATACATCCTTCTCTTCCTCGATACCGTCCCAACCGAATGAGATGCGGAGGAGTTGTAGATCGGTATTTTTAAGCAGCTCCATATCGTTCCGGATGATCTCGAGCGTAGTCGATTCTTCCGGATAATCTTCGCAGAGTCCCACCGGGACATGGAAGAACTCCTCATCGCCCGGTCGAAACAGCTTATCATATATGAGAATCACCGCCGGATCGTCCCCGGCCGGAGAGCATCCGTACAACGGTAGCAGGAAGACAATAAAGATAAATATATATTTCATTGAAACCTCCTTTATTCTCAGATCCCTTGGTCGGGCAATTTTAGCTCCGCTCAACCGTATAGACAGTATTTACCACGCTTCCGGAAGTTCGCAGAGAGCATCCGTTGTTGATCAGGCGCCGGAGTGAGCTGGTAGGCCGTCTGGTCCATACTCGGCGTGCCAGAAATCTTTCCGCCATGCAAATCTTTCAAGTTCTCTCTTATGGCCGGCCGACAGCACTCTACCGTCCGATGCAGCGATATTCATTGTTACCTGCGCGACATTTCTCATTCCCGGAATGACGGTACCGACCGCAGGATGACTCAGAGAAAACCTGAGCGCGTATTCTGCCAGAGACATATCGGGATATTGTTCGTTCTTACAGGCTTGTATCTCCCGCACCTTTCTTACCACGGCCGGGAGATTCCCGCCTCTGAAATAGTTACGCCTCACATCGCTTTCGGGAAAGGTCGTTTCCTCCGTAAATTTCCCGGTCAGCGCTCCTTCATCGAGCGGGACACGAACAATGATCCCTGTTCCCAGTTTCTCGGCAACCGGGAATAAATTCCATTCGGGATACTGTTCGAAAATATTGTATATGACCTGAACGGTATCGACCTTACCGAGCGCGAGAGCGCCGATCACGTTATCCGGAGTCGTGTCCGGCACCGAGACCCCGATCGCGCGAATCTTACCCTGTTCTTTGAGCAGGGACATCGCCTCGAACCATTCATGCTGTATGTTGAATGCGGTAGCCCAGGTATGAAACTGATAAATGTCGATATACTCGCGACCCAATCGACGGAGGGATTTCTCGCACTGCTCGAAAATATAGTTCCGGGGAAAAAGCCGTGAGGAATCCGCATTCTCGGGCGGGGGCCATTGGGAGCCGGGAACGGGGGGGATCTTGGTAGCGACGTAGATCTCTTCACTCCGCTGCGACAGCACCTCTCCGATCAATTTCTCGCTGTGTCCCTTGCCGTATCCCTGCGCTGTATCGATCAGGTTTACTCCCGAGTCGATTGCGGCATGCAGTGCGCGGATCGATTCCTGATCGTCCTGCGGTCCCCACATATCGCCGCCGATGGCCCAGGCTCCGAAGCTGATCTCCGAGATCCGCCAGCCGGTAGTTCCCAATATTCTGAAGTTCATGTATTCCGAACTGCTATTTTCATTTAATATACTTGGTCAGGATCCTGACGCTCAATCGAAGGTGACGCCGGCGACCAGTATGATATTGGCATATGGCGTCGCTTCGCCGGTTTTGACGAAAGTAATGTTCTCATCCGCCTGCGTCAGTTCCTTGAATTCCTGATGACATACTGTTTCGATCGGAATACCGTCGAGAACCTTTAGAGTTTCCTGATGCACCTTCGGGTTTACAGCGATCATCTCCTCAGCAATAATTGCTTTTTCGACTTTCAACTCTTCAAGAACAACCCTTAGGGTATCGATAAAACGGGGGATATTCTGTGTAAGCGCAAGATCGACAATTTCCTTATCGTGGGCCATCGGCAATCCGCTGTCGCAAACGACCAATTTGTCGCTATGTCCCATTGAAGCAATGACGTACGATAATTGCGCATTGAGCGTTCCGATTTTCTTCATTATGCAGCCCCATTTCCGGATTGTGCAGCATGTTCGTAGATTGACAGAAGAGTCGATTTAAAGCTCAGGAGGCGTCCACCATTGTAAACGTATCGAGTTCGCGCATCGTGGGCATCGAACTCTGGGCCCCCATTTGTGTGACCGATAATGCGGCAACGGTATTCGCAAGACGAATCGCTTCTCCCACGGTCATTCCGTTTACCAGCGAATATGCGAACGCGCCGTTGAACGCATCCCCTGCAGCCGTGGTGTCGACGGCTTTCACGCGGACGCTTTCGAAGAGTTCCGCAGCGTCTTCATGAATAAACACTGAACCTTTATCCCCGAGCGTGATGATGACGTTTTTCACTCCATGTTCGAGCAGTTTTCTTCCCGCCCGTTTGGCGGATGCAATCGATTTCACCGGTATGCCGGTGAGCAATTCCGCTTCGGTTTCGTTTGGAATGATATAATCCAGTTTTTCGAGAAGTCGTTTCGGCAGTTTCCTCGCCGGTGCGGGATTCAGGATGACTATCGCGCCGCCTTCCGCAGCGATCTCGGCCGTTTCAATGACCGTCTCTATAGGGATTTCCAATTGCAGCAATACTGCCCGTGCACCACCGATGAGATCCTTCTTGGCTCCGACATTCGCGGGCGATAATTTCATATTGCTTCCCGGTACCACGACGATTTCGTTTCCTCCCGCATCGTCGACTATGATCAGCGCAACGCCCGTTGCGACGGTTTCATCCATGAGAATATGATCGACATTCACCCCGTCGTGGTGCATGCTTTTATAAAGCCGGTCCCGGAATATATCTGATCCCATTTTGCCTATAAACGCAACGTTACCTCCCAGCTTCGCAGCGCATACCGCCTGATTGGCTCCCTTCCCGCCCGGAAACATGAGAAGCTCTTTTCCCAAAACCGTCTCACCCGGTCTGGGAAACCGTTTTGAGGATACGACCAGATCCATATTCGCACTGCCGACAACTACAAGTGTTTTATCACTAGCCATGAAATTGCTCCAACGAGCATTCACCAATTAGGTAAGGTGTAACTCATATACATGTTCGTGTATTATTCGCGGGTTCGAAAAGATACCCGATTCCTTTCTGACCGCCTCGAGCATGTTGATCAGCGTATTGGTAACCTTTAGCTCCACCGTATTCCTACCCTCATGCAGCAAGCCGGTCACGTCGATGCGGTACGGATGCCAGGGCTGGACGATACCGGGCAGTCCGTTCACGCTCGCCTCGAGAACGTTCTCGCCACAATCGACCTCCAGGAATAGTTTGCCCTTCGTATAACCCGCCGGTATCCGGATTTCCATGGTATATGTTCCGGTGCCCGAATAGAACGGATAGCCCTGCCCGGTCCAGTCGCCGACTGCCAGCGAAGATTTCGGTTCGACGATGACATATTTCCCGCGGTTCTCCTTAAGAGCAAAATCGCCGACGATCTTCAGTTGATCGAGGATTCCGTCGGTACGCCGGTTCACCTCCAGCCTGACCGCAACGCTGTTCATTCCCTCCCTGACGAATTCATGTATATCGACCTCCTTGATTTCCGCATCGAGCGAGCTGCGTCGACCTTTATCGCGCACTTCCGAACCGTTGATGTAGAGAGCGTAGTTTGAACCGCTGAATCCGTCGATTAGGAGTCTGGTGTTCCGGGGGACGTATTTCATTTCGAATTCCGTCC
Organism: uncultured Ignavibacteriales bacterium; assembly: GCA_964495085.1. GTDB lineage: Bacteria > Bacteroidota > Ignavibacteria > T3Sed10-11 > T3Sed10-11 > CAZBUK01. The sequence goes on along the minus strand of CAZBUK010000015.1, from coordinate 27,358 downwards.
GGTACCAGAGCGTTACCGGATAGGATACATTGTCGCGCTCCTGGGGGAGCTGCATTTCCCATGCACCGAGCGTTACAGGCAGCCAGTCGCCGTCGTCGAAATCGGGTCTGTAATATTCCCCCCCGTCGTTGCTGCCGTTACCGACGAGCATTTTCCAGGTAGAGACACACAGAACGTTATCGCCCTCCGCTTTGAACGGCAGCCTGCTGCCGGAACGAATCGGTTTAAGAGGGGGGAGGGATCCGGTCGATAAACGCTTTATTCCACCGGATGTCCTGATTTTTACATTACCCCGGCCGTTCGGATTTCCGTAACCACGGATCGTTTTTCCGTCGAATCCCTCGACCACAAAGTTCGATTCGGTCACGTAGGGTTTAGATATCTTGCCGTTGAGTACGACGATTCGCGCTTCACTCGGAGGAAAATCGAGTTTGAGTGTGAGCCGTCCGTTCTTCACATCGAAGACGGTTACCGGTGTAACCGCGCCGGTATTCGGATCCCAAAGTTCGGGACGTCCCGTCTTCTCGAATGAAACCTCGATCCCTTTCTTCCCGGTCTGCGTCGTATTGACGAGTAAGTAAATATCGTATCCGTCTTTGATGCGATGCAGGTAGAATACCTCTTCATCGTTTATCTCGACATCAGGAACCGCACATGCGCGTAGTATCCGCCGCAGTTCCGCTTTCGGCTTCGATGCATGAAGCGCTTCTCCCTGCAGAAAGAAGATCTTTCCCTTTCCGGATTTCGAGACCGTGCGCCGCCGGTTCTTCCCGCCGTTTTCAAATGCGCGGAGCAGTTTTTCCGGATCAGCGCCGAACATCTTCCCGATCTCTCCGGCCGCTTTGTTTTGCTTCGTTTCCATGAATTCCACGGGGAGCAGTGTAGCAGAGACGATATTACCGCCGCTTCCGAGAAATTTACGCATCGCATCGTACGTCGATCGTTTAATGTGCGTCGTCGGCGGAATGATGAGTATGGAATATTCTTCGTCGGCAATGTGTATCCTGCCGTTCCGGATCTTCGCCTTCGCGAGAATATCCTCGTCGACGTAATCGAAATCGTAGTGCAGCCGGAGCAGCGTGTCCGTCAGATAGTTGAAATCGAATTCGATCACGTTTCCGACCTTCGTTCTGCTCTGGGGAATATAATTGGCCCAGATACCGGTCAACGGAAAGAGGATGAGCACCTTCGCGACGTGCCGGCCGCCGGTCAGGATATGGCTGAGTCTGTTGGCATAGGTCGTGAAACTGTCATAGTGCTTCCACCACGTGTGTTGGTAGAATTGCGAAGGAGGCCAGTCCCGTTTGCGCTCGCCTTCGATCGAATAATGGTAACCGTGGTTGTTGAAGAGATTCACCCCGAGGACGTACTCCCAATTCATGATCCATTTCATACGCTCGAGCGTACAATCCCAGTAAGTACCTCCCATCGATTCGCACAGGAGTCGCTTGCTGCCGAAGTGATGTGCCGCGGAACTTGCGAGTTTCAGCGCAACGTGCTGATCGGGTTCCTCTTCGGTTCCGATCTTTGGATAGAGATGATCGACACCGGTCAGGTGCATTTGTTCGAGGTGCTTGAAAATATTGCCTTCGCACCTCGCCTGCAGCCGCAGCCACTCCTCGAAGAGCAGGTGACCGGTGAAGAGAACGCCGTTCTCCTCGCACCATCGGCGGAGTCGTTTGTAATAGGTATCGGTATACTGTTCGCTGAGCGTTCTCCAGAAGTCGTACCGGATGCGGGCGGTTTCTTCACCGACGCTCGTATAGAGAGCCGGGAGATGCGGACGGAGGTCGTAGCCCCGGCGTTCGCGGAATATCTTGAACATCCGCTTCGACCATGGCACGACGAAATTATCGATTCCCACCTGATAATAATGCATCGCGGGCTCGTCGGTGTAGAAGCCCGGCACAATCGTCCCGAAATCTTTCCCCACGGCCTGCTTGTACCGCTCGTGCGTGATCTCGATAAATTTTTCAGTCGATTCGGGGTCGAGTGTATCTATATAATATGGGACTTCCTTTTCAAGGAAATAGAGCAATCTCCATTTCCCCGCCGGGGCTTCCCACGGCACCACTTTATTGAACGATAGATTCGGCGTGAGATCGATGAGGTTCCGTATTCCGTTCCGGTATTCTTCCTCGGTACATGCGAACGCGGCTATCGGGTGAGAGTCGCCGGTATTCACATACCGCGAATCGGTCGCCTCTAAAAAAGTGAAGAGCGGACCGTCCACCTGCAGCGCGACGAGTTCCAGATAGCGCTGGGTCAGATGGGGATATTTCTTGAGGACCTGACGTTCGGCGGTTCCGCTCGGCCAGTTCATCTCATCGTACACCCACATGTCGATGCCGATCCGTTTCGCGAGATCGACCGCAATTTTTACCCGTTCGAACCATTCATCCGATACGTACGGAACCTTCAATCCGAACCGTCCGTGTAAGAATACTCCGGGGATCCCTTTGTCTTTGTATTCGCGCAGCTGCCATTCCATCTCCTTCGGATCGAGTTCACCGTTCCAGAACCAGAACGGAAGAATGCCGAGCTCTTTCGGCGGATTGGTAAAATTGTCGGGTGTAAGCGTTTCTCCTTTAAGAACTTTTTCCGAAAATGACATATGCATCCTTCATATAGTAGGTCGTGTCCGGTAATTACGTGAAGTACTCTCTACCGCTCCTTCCGAAGTCGATCGGACAGCGATAGTGTATCCTCCGTTCAGTTTGCGGGCATCCGCCGCCGTTTTTTCTTCCGATATCTCGGAGGGGATGCGGGTGATTTTTCTAAAAGGTAAATGAAAATGAAAACCGGTGCGGCGATTCGAGAAACTCAAAGTGTGTATAGGCATAGTCGAGCCGTATGCCGAGATTGCCGACGGTGTGCCGCAGGCCGATGCCTGCGGACCAGTTACCCTCTTCATAGTTGAACCGGTATCCACTCCGCAGCGCGATCAGACCGCTGAACCAATACTCTGCGCCGACGTGCATGCGTTCGGCGTAATCGTTCGAATGAAGCGCATCCAGGCTCACGGTAAGCCGGTGGTCATCTCCCAGATTTAAAAATGCGTTATCTCCGCGTATGATATCCGCCGATAATCCGATCCGGAAAGCAAGAGGAATATCGTATCCCTCCTCACGATCGCTATCGTCGAGAAATTTTACCGAACGTCCGAAATTCTGAGCTGCCATGGCGAGCCGGATGCCGTTAAATCCGGTATCGTAGTAGGTACCGACGTCGAACGCGAACAGATTGAACGAATATTCGAACAATTTCTCCTGTAGAAATTTTGCAGCGATACCGACCGAGAGATTATCGGTAAATTCCCGGGCGAACGACAGGCCGATCATCAGATCGCTGCCGGTAAAGGTATTCCCCGTCCTCGTGTCGCTGGATCCTCCGGGTACGATTGCGAGCGCTTCGGGGATATCGCCGTAGTCGAGAGCAGCATATCCGAGCGTCAGTACTCCGACGCCCCGCCATCTATATCCGGCCGCTCCCGAGAGGTATTTCAGATCCGCGAACCATTGCGCGTATGAGAACGAAGCTTCCGCTGAACGGATGCCCGTGGTATTCGCGGGATTCCAGAAAATGGAATTCGCATCCCGCACAACCGCAAGCGAGGCTTCCCCCATCGCGCTCTGGCGAGCCCCGACTCCGATCTTCACGAACTGGAAAGCGGTTCGCCCCGATTTGTTAAAATCCTGCGCTTCAACCTGCAGCACACCCCAGACGATCGCGATTCCCATGAGAAAGATTCTATATGCTCTCATAACATACTCAATTCTTCATTGATGAAAATAATGATTTCGCTACCGGATGATCATCAGCTTGCCCGTTTTTGCATTCTCCAGACCTGCCGTCCTCGATTGGACATGGAACACGTACAGTCCGGGTGCGACGAGCAATCCCGAATCGCTCTTCTGATCCCACACGACGCTTCCGAAAACGCTGCCGCGATCGTCGGGACCGTGTTCGATCGTTCTCACGAGGTCGCCCATCACGGTATAGATGCGGATCGTCGCCCGCTCGGGCAGATTTCTGAATTCCATCCGGTACGGATCGTTCATTCCGAAACTCCGGGTTGCATCGTTGAATATATACGGGTTGGGGGCCACGAATATATCGAAATTATCGACCGGACCGGGAGCCGCAGACGTTGCGGATGTCCGGTTCACGCTGCCGCTCGCCAACTCACCCAGGTCTGTCACCACGGTTCCGTTCGCCGAGGTCCAGGTTCCGGGAGAAGAACGGTACGCCGACACATAGTAACCGTACCGGAGACCGAACGAGACCTCTTCGTCTACAAATCTGTACCTATTCAGATCGCTGTCCCAGAACGCTGTAAATTCGGATCTCGGGATTTCTCTCAGCAAGTTCCAGGCGGCGCCTCTGAGAACGGGCAATTCGGTATCGCTCACGTACTGAAAATCAGTCGAACGGTAAATGCGATAACCGTCGAGATCTGTCTGTCCGTCATAGAATACACCTCCCGATCCGTCTGTGATTGTCGTATTCTCGGCGACATCGTCCCACGTCACTGCAATCGCGGCAACGTCGGTGCCGACAGATGCATTCACCGCATCCGTATTCGGTGCAGGAGGAGGTTCAGGTACGTCGGCCGCGAGCGGCAGTCCATTCACCGTCGCACCGATTCCCCACCGGACCGCGTTTCTTGCATTCTGTGCGTTCCGGCGAATAGCTGCGATCGTGCTGTCCGGAAAGTGGCCGTCGGGATCGCCCGCAATGATCTGATGATAATCCATTACCCCCGCAATTTCCGCAAGTACGAAACGGACCGAATCACCCGGAGCGAGCGTATACGGACCGTATGAGAGAGTGTAAAAATTCATCCTGTTTCCGTCGTTGCCCAGATGTTCCTGTACATCCGATAATCCGGCGAGATCGAAGAACGATTTCTTAGGCCGGCTGCTGTCTAGCCGGAAGAACTCCATATCGAGATCCTGTCCCTGGAACCTCCCCCCTTTGTGCACATCGACGCGCAGCATATCCGGTCTCGGCGATGTCCTCGGCGTCTGGGTTCTCGGACTCGCATGCAGGGCGAGCCATCCGAATGCGGCCGGATCATGCAATTCATTACCGAAGCGCTGTATCCAGGAGCCCGGAGATTTTTTTGGATACGGATCCCATGGAACCGGCTCGCGACCGCCGTTAAAATTGGTGGAGTAAACAAGTTCTCCGTCATCGTCGATATGGTAATAGTTGCGGTACGCCGGCGGCTGCCAGCCGAATGCGCCTGCCTGTACGGCAGTGAGTTCAGTATGGAAATTGATCTGGCCTTTCGTGGATGCCGAGATACCCGAGTGGAAGGCGAAGTAAACATCCTCGAGCGTTTGCTGCGGAAAATTGGTTACGACCTCGTTGGTCAGCGTCGAGACGATCTGGCCCGTGTTGACAAAACTGTAGTCATAAATAATAAAATCATCGTATCCCGGGTAACTCCATACATAGCTCCGGCGCGTTACCGTGATCCCGGTGTTCGTATGCCACCACGCGGTTGCCATCTCCTCGGGGAGAACAGGATCGAAACCCGGCACCTCGATAAAGTTTTCCAGCATTTCCATAGGTGCACGCACCGAGGCGATACCATGTGAAGCTTCCTGCAAACCCGAGAGGAACGTCTCGTATGGCGCGGGCGTCGGCGCATATCCGGGAGGTGTTCCGGGAATCATCATATCCTGTACGACTATCCAGACTCCCGATCTGAAATTATGCATATTCGCATTTGCGAAGGTATTCACCGCGTTGAACTCGCCGCCGACCGGATGTATATATCCTTCAAATCCCGGAAAGAGGCCGAGCGGAAGCGAAACCAGGTAGTCCCATGCTCCGAGACTTCCGATCCATCCGTCGTTGCGAACGGTTTCCCAGAGACGTCCGCGCCGATGTACGAGTTCCTCGGTTCCCTGTGCCGGCGACCGTTCAGGAATACAGGCGAGCGATGCCGCTAATATGAGGAAGAGCGTTATCTTGTTTTTGGGTGATCTCATCTCAACAATCCTTTAAATCATTGGTGTCATACACCGCTGTTAGTGTATCCGCTGGTATTACATTTCAAGCGAGAATCCGAACATGATCGACCGCGGGAGATTCCGGTACTTTGCCATGTCAAGGATAGGGATGCCGTTCGCTGTTACCGACGGAAGGTAGGTGAAGCCGCTCTCGGCGAATTCCCGCTGATCGTCGCGCGATGCCTGCTCGAATATCCACAAATTTATCCACTTGTCGTTGAACAGATTTCTGATCTCTATAAATCCGGCTATGTTGATTGCGTTGTTGAAGAGTGACAGATCTTTCCTGACTCGGAGATTCGCATTTTTGTCGGCATGGCGGAGGTACTTGTTCTCATCGAAGAGAAAGAAATCCTGACGCAGTTCTGCGTTCGGATAGACGGCTTGATAGTCGAGCGACAGCGTGATATCGCTCAGGATTCCTCCGAGGAAATTCCATGCACGCGGACTCTGAACGAAAATGCCGGCCTTCAATCTCGGATTATTATGCTGGATAAAATCTCCGCTCGGGGCAAATCGCTGGCCCGTGGGAGTAATGACGATCGGATCTCCGCTTCTGCCCCATATGCCGGTCTGTGTCGTGAAGTTCACGTATCCCCAGATTCCGTGCGAAGGCAGCTTGCGAAGCGACATCTCGAACCCGCGGACGTCGGCATAGTTCCCGTTCCCGTTCGTCCTGAATACCCCTGCAGGCGATTCGATCGTCACGACCCGGAGCGTATTGGTGATATCTTTATAGTAGCCCGTCAGACTCAGCACGAAATACTCTGCAAAATTGCGGTCGATTCCGACTTCGAACGCAACCGTCTTCTGCGGTTGGGTATTTCTGTTCCCGAGCACCCATGGAATCTCAGTTCCATCGATCTTATAGGTCGTCAGGCTGCCGAGCGCTTCCCCGTCGCTGTTCCCCTCGCCGTAGTCTCCGAAAGGTCCGCGCTGGAAGAAATGACCGTATGAGAAGCGGAGTACGGTTTTATCGTCGATCGGATGCGAAACGCCGAGTCTTGGACTGATCTGTGAGAACGTCTTGGTTTTCTCGGTTTCCGAGTTGAAGGGATCGAACATGCCGAGGTACACGACGTCGTTCGGGTTGTAGAAATCGTACCGGAGTCCGATATTCATGATAAACCCCCCGAACTCCAGTTTATTTTGAAAATAGAACGCTCCCTGATACGGGTTGTAAACCGAGTCGTCCCTCCTGTCGGGAAGTTTCGATTGATTGAAATGATCGAGATGATAGTAAGTGCCCTCGAATCCGGATTTCAACTGCCAGTACCGGCTCATATGGCTGCTCAGATATCCCCGGAAGGTATAGTCGCTGTAATTGCCGTGGTATCGATAGTAGTAGCCCGTGGTATTAAAGCCGACGCGGTTTTGATACCCGCCCGGGACCGGATTTCCGTTTTCGTCCACGGCTCTGAGATAATCCCGGGTCGCATCCGCCGCACCGAAACCGAGCGGATCGTCGGGGAACACATCCACCCGTCTGTAGGCATGTACTCTAGAAATGAACAGCTCGTACATCGTCCTGTCGTTAATAACGTGCGTTAATTTCGCCGTCTGCCCGTCGGTCTGGTTTTCCGGCAGTCCGGGGAAATCGTAATATGCATACCGTGCATTGATGCCGTACGTCGAGGCCCAGAAAAGATCCGGATAATCGCCGATGCCCCATGAGGATTTGTCGGTCGTAATAAATCCTGAAAGTTCGAAACGGATGCGGGGATTATACCGGTACGTGAGCTTTGCCGTTGAGTTCGTCAGGATCCCGCTGCTGCGATATGAATTGCCGAAAAGCGGAGCCTGGGACCGGTACTTACCCGTAAAGAAAAAATAAAGATCTTCGATAAACGGTACGGGGCCGCCGATGCTGGCTTCGGTCTCATAGGAAGGCGTTTTAGTGTAATCATTGAGCGGCTGGTGCGTTTTCATATAATGGTCGTATGCTTCCTCCGGAGTCCATATGCTCCTCGGGTCGCTCCCGGGAATGCCGTTCGGATCTACCCACATATCGGGATATTCGATCCACCACTCGAGGTGGCGTGCATGGGTATTTTCCCAATAGAGGTCGGTACTGTAATCGTACATCGAGATGCCCCAGTGCCGCAGTCCCGGCGGCTGGTACCTGACGTCAAGGGAGAATTGATACCTCGGCATGCCCTCTTTGGTGATGATGTTGAATATTCCGGATCTCGCTTCACCGTACTCCGCATTGAACGATCCGGTGATGATCTCAAGTTCTTTGATAGCGCTCATATTGATGTCGAGCGCCGTCGCCTGGTTCAGCGGATTGCGGTAGCGCGCTCCGTCAATGATTACGGATACCTCGTCGAGCGTGCCGCCGCGGACTCTCACAGTCCCGTTTTCGACATTGATGCTGGGAAGCGAGGTAACCACGTCCAGCACGTTCGGCGTGGGATGAGCGGTGATCTCCGTCGCACCGAGTATCATCCGCGACGACGTGTTGTCGATCTCAACCAGCGGGCGCTGCGCAAGGACGACAACCTCTCCGCCGATCTCGAGCACTGTTTCTTCCATGCGGATATCGACGATCGCGGTCCCGTCGATGGCGACGCGGACGTCGGTAACGACGACATCCCTGTAACCGATCATCGTTGCACGCAGGTTGTATGTACCGGGAGATACGTTCGCGATGAAGTAATTTCCATCCAGGTCGGATGCGGCTCCCTGAGTCGTACCCACGATGAGTATATTGACGCCGGGCAGGGGCGCGTTGTTTACGGCATCCGTCACCATACCTGCTATTTTGCCGGTGGGTGATGCGAGCATCGCATGAGAGAGCGCCAGCGCAAGGAGCAGAGCCGCCGGCAATACGATGCTTTTCCATCGGACGTTATCGGACCGTAGAGCATTCCAAAAAGCCATGATAAATCTCCTGTACGTTTCACGACACATAATCTGTTGAGCGTACATTAGTTGATGTGTATGACGCCTTTCACGAAATCCTCCTCTTTCGCCGAGGCGACCGCGAATCCTTCGTTGATATCGTCGAGCGGGAACATATGAGTCACCAGCGGCGACATGTGGAGCTTGCCGGATTCAAGCAGAGCCAGGCCGAGCCGCATTCCCTCCACATATATGTGCGCACTTCGGGTATGACCGTTGATAATCTGGAAAGCCATCCAGTTCCAGTAAGCCCAGTTCACCGACCGCGGTTCCCCCTGATGATAGCCGAACACCTCCAGCTTGCCCTCCATGCGGACGAGTTCGGTCGTCAGATCAAGCGTCTGTTGAATGCCGGCCGCTTCTACGCCGATATCTACGCCTTTGCCGCCGGTAAGATCGGATACGTTCTTTTTTATATCGTCTCTTTTGGGATTGAATGTATACGCTGCCCCGAGCTGGCGTGCGAGGTTCAGAATACTGTCGCGGGTATCGACCGCTATCAGCATGCCGGCGCCGCAGATTTTAAAAACCTGCAGCATGATCAGTCCCATAAATCCACAGCCGACGATACAAACGCTGTCGTTCATCTGCACATCGAGTTTGCGTACTCCATTGACCGAACATGCGATCGGCTCGCCTAGGGCATGCTCAAAGCGTGTACGCGGGGAGAGAGGAACGGCCAGCGGTTCCTTGATCGCTATGTATTCGGCGTATCCTTTGCCTTCGGCAAAAAGCGCTACGTGGTCGCCTGTTTTTATATTCCGGACTTCCTTCCCGACCGCCTCCACCGTTCCGCCTACTTCATGCCCTATAAACCTCGGGAATTCAAGTCCCCTGGATACCCCTTCCCACATATCGAGCTCAGAGGTACAGATACCGCAGGCGGCGACTTTTACAAGAAGCTCATCGTCCCTGATAGCAGGGAGTTCCAGATCCTTCAGTGTAAACTTGCCGGGAGATTCGAGAATTGCAGCTTTCATGGTAATCAGTCTTATACTAAAATTCGTATCGAATATGAATGCGTTGGTGTATTCGAACAACGCTACGCGGCGATTTTCTCCAGAGTTTTGCCCCGAATCCACCCGGCAGGATAGCGTCCGGTTTACATCGAACGGGCATCCCGCCGGGTAGTAATCGTTTAGTCATTTTTAGTTAGTATCATATGATACTATTTCAGGAGCAACATCTTTCGTGTATCGACCACATTATCGTTGACCCTGAGTTGATAGAAGTATACTCCGCTGCTCTGCGCGGCGGCATTCCATCGTACTTCATACGTACCGATGCTATGTTCGCCGTCGATCAGCGTTGCAACACGCTGGCCGAGAATGTTGTACACTGCGATCTGAACCCGTCCGGCCTGCGGCACCGAATAGAGCATGCTCGTCTCAGGGTTGAACGGGTTCGGATAATTCTGCGAGAGCGTATAGTTTGCGGGAATCTCCCGGTCGGGTCTCGGTTCGCCGACTTTCGTGATGGCGTCGACGAACGTGAGCGTACCGAACGCTACTCTCCGCATGATATCCCCCGCCAGATAGTCGACCGGATATCCCTTTGCGGTATCGGACGGCTGCGGATGCCAGGCGAAATATGCGTACGTACCTTCACCGCCCAACTCGTTCTGGAATGATGTATCGGGGGTGGCCGTGGCTCCCGCAATATTAAATCCAATGCGTGATCCGAGTGCAACCTGCGGCAGGTCGATCCTCATTTCAACACCCCAGACGAACTCGTCGTTGTTCACGAAGACCGTTCCCTCTGCCCACCCGGAATCTATCGGCGACACTTCGTTGAAATTCCAGTTGGAAGTGATGCCCTTATCGTAGATCTTATAGACGGTGGGGCCCAGATCGGGGAGATTCCATGGAGCGCCCCCCCAACTGCCGTCGTAAGTCCATCCGTCCGGATCCTCGGTTCCCCACATCCTTCCGTCCACACCGAGCAGAATCTGCTCCCCCCACCAGGGGTTGGTTTCAGGTCCGAAGAAGAACGGCTGATAATCCTCGATCTCGACGGAAACATAGAGGGCTCCGTCGCCCCAGAGTACCTTCGCCATAGCCTCGACGTCCGGATCGGGATGCCCCGACCATGCGCCTTCCCAGTACGCCATGATGTCGACAATCGCCGCATCGTCCCACGCTGCTTCATCGAGTGAACCGTCGAGGGTAATTGCACCGGGAGCGACGTATGGCACCTGAACGTTGTCATCGATGCCGTACGCCCGGGGGCCGCCGGTGAACGTGAGCGTTCCGAAGCTCTGAGCTCTCCGCATAATATCTCCGGCGAGATAGTCGACCGGATATCCTTTTGCAGTATCCGCCGGCTGAGGATGCCAGCAGAAGTATGCGTAGGTTCCCTCACCACCCAATTCGTTCTGGAAGCTTGTATCGGGAGTTGCCGTGGCGCCGGCGATATTGAAACCGATCATCGAATTGTTTCGTATCTGCGGCACCCAGAACTTCATCTCGACACCCCATTCAAACATATCGTTATCTACAAATACGGTCCCGTCGACCCAGCCGGAATCGACCGGAAATAGGTCGTTGAAGTTCCAGTTCATCGTGATGCCTTTGTCGTAAATCTTGTACACGACCGGACCGTCAGAAGGAGCATTCGCCGGAAAACCGCTCCAGGAATCGTCTACCTGACGGGTATTTGCGAGCGACCGGTCGATGCCGATGAGGATCTGTTCGCCCCACCAGGGATTCGTTTCGGGACCGAAGAAGAACTCCTGGTAATCTTCGATAACTACATAGACGAAAAGCGTATCCTCTGTCCAGAGTAATTTGGCGGTCGCCTCGACGTCCGGGTCCGGATGACCCGACCACGCGCCTTCCCAGTATGCCATCATATCCACAACTGCTGCGTCCTCCCATGCTGCTTCGTCCCCGACACCGTCGACCGTGATCGTCCCGGGGGGTACATACGGAACTACCACATTATCGCCTATGCCGTACGGAGATTGTGCGAACAAAGGCAGCGCGAGAAACAGGCACCACACAGACAACAAGGTAATTTTTTTCATACCATAACCTCCGATCAAATATTGATTGTTGGCAGATAGATTGTATCGCTACCTATACCGCGGAATACCGTTACATCGAATACAGATTCGACAGCAAACCGATTGACATCTATAGAAATGCAGTTTGGGGTACAAATCACCTCCTTTACCGGATTGTTTTTTATCGTTCGAACGATCAGTCTTTCAAACCTGAAAGCGTTATTCCTTTGATGAAGTAGTTTTGCGCGAAGAAGAAAACGATCAGAATGGGCAGCGTCGCCATGACCGAGCCCGCCATCATTTTATCCCATTCGGTCGTATAGCGATCCTGGAAGATCGCCAGCCCGAGCTGCACGGTTCGCATCTCCTCCGAGTGAATGACCACCAACGCCCAGAGAAAATCGTTGAACACGCCCATAAACGTAAATATCGCGAGCGTCGCCAGTGCGGGCTTCGAGAGCGGGATGATGATCCTCCGGAGCGCACCCAGTTTCGAACATCCGTCGATGTATGCGGCATCTTCAAGATCCCGGGGAATCGTTAAAAAGAACTGGCGCAGCAGAAACGTTCCAAATGCAGACGCCAGGCCGGGAGCGATTAGCGCCTGATAGGAATCGATCCAGCCGAGCCAGTGCAGTACCATAAAACTCGGGATCATCGTCACCTGTCCGGGAATCATCATCGTTCCAAGAAATAAAAGAAAGAGCGCCTCCCTCCCTTTGAACTGCAATCGCGCAAACGCGAACGCGGCGAGCGAGCAGGTTACCAGCTGACCCATAGTCACGGTCACGGCGACGAAGATGCTGTTGAAATAATACCGTCCGAACGGCGCCGATTCGAACGCGCGGCTGTAATTATCAAGGGTAAATGAACTCGGGAACCACTTCGGCGGATACACGAGTATATCGCTCATCTCCTTGAACGAGGTCAGGACCATCCATAAAAAGGGAGCCAGTGTCAGCAGCGCCCCGCTATAAATGACGATGTGCAGGAGAACCGATGTGCCGGCGTTCCAGACCTTTCCCCGTTTGATATATGTGTTACGAGGCATAGTGCACCCGCTTTGACAGAAATTTTACCTGCAGCAGCGTAAGGACGAAGATCACCGCAAACAGGATATATGCAACCGCCGACGCATATCCCATATTGAAGAACTTGAACGCGTGCTCGTACAGATAGAATACCATCACCTGCGTCGAACCGAGCGGTCCGCCATGGGTCAATATGTAAACCGCGTCGAATACCTGGAATGAACCGATGATCGATATAATAAGGATGAAAAACGTAGTCGGACTCAGGAGCGGTAGCGTGATATTCCAGAATCTCCTGAACTTACCCGCACCGTCTATCTCCGCCGCTTCATAATAGTGATCCGGGATACCCTGCAGTCCCGCCGAAAAGAGAACCATATTAAATCCAAACGTCTTCCAGACCCCCATGATGATCAATGCGAACATCGCGGCTGTGGGGTCGTTTAACCAGTTGACGGGTGAGATCCCGACGAGACTCAGCACGTAGTTCATCAACCCCAGACCCGGCTCGTAGACCCATCTCCAGATCACCGCGGCGGCGATCCATGAGGTGATCACCGGAGTAAAGAAGGCGGTGCGCAGGAATTTTTTCCCGATTATTTTTTTATTCAGGACATATGCCACAACTAATGCCAGCGCCATATTAAGCGGTACGGTGCCGAGCGTATAAACCGCGGTGTTCCTGAAGACCCTCCAGAAATCGGGCGACTGGAGTATCGCGGCATAGTTGTCTATCCCCACGAAGGTTTTTTCAGCGCCGAACATATTCCACTGCTGGAAGCTCAGGTAGAAGGAAAAGATAACCGGAAAGAGGATAAACGTCCCGAATACGATCAGCGTCGGCGATAGAAACAGAATCGCGCTGAGTGTATCGGTTTTCCGTTTGTTGTATACAATCCGGTTGTCGGGTTTCATAGGGTTATCCGGAGATCTCTCGGGGATATACCGTTCATCTGCTCCTCGACTGCAATAGCCGGTTCGACCTCTCCGCGGATTCGCGGAGGGCTTGCGCTGGATCTATTCTTCCCAGGCACGCTCGTTCGATCGCCTCCGCGACGTGCCTCGCTATGTGAAGTCCGTGATAATCGACGGGCCTGGGACTTTTACCGGTATCCATTTGATCGACGAATACCTTTACCTCTGGATATTGATCGAGATACTCGATGAATTCTGGAACCTGCCTGACCGATCTCCGGACCGGTAGATAACCGGAATCGATCGACCATCTTGCCTGCGTTTCGGGTTTGAGAATCCATTTCACAAAAGTCCATGCGGCATCCGGTGCCTTGCTCTGTTTGAAAATCGTAAGATACTCTCCACCGACGATCGTTGCGCTCTGTTCCGGACCGCGGGGAAGCGGCCCAACCCCCCAATCGAGGCGGCTTAGTTGTCGGTACCGGGGAAGGCTCCATGGGCCGTCCATCACCATCGCCAATTGCTGGGATGCGAACGTTACCTCATAGTCGATCGAGAACGATCTCAGATTCATCTCCTCATACATCTGTTTCCAGAGCGTCAAACTCCTGATACCGGGTTCGCGGTCGTAGAGCACTTCCGATTGCGCTTCGTCGATCTCGAAACCGCCTGCCTGCCAGAGATAGGGATACCACTGCCAGACCATCCAGCTGCTGAGGGGTCCTGCGGACGGATATACCGGTATAAAAAATCCTACCTGATCGAAATTCCCGTTCCCCGTTTTATCGACGGTCAATTTGCGCGCATAGTCGCGGAGTTCTTCCCAGGTAGCGGGCGGTCTATCGGGATCCAATCCTGCCTGCCGGAAGAGTTCCCGGTTATAAATGAGTCCGAGGTTGGTTGCTTCCATCGGCAAGCTGTAGAGCGTATCCTTCCAAGAGGCGGCCTGGAGCAGCGCTGGATAGATGTCCGCAAGGTCCTCATCGGAGAGTCCGTTCTCTCCGCTGATAAAATGATCCATTCGATAGATGGCGTCTGCTTCGACGAGATTCTGCAGGAAGTCGGAGTGTATCCAGGAAATGTCGGGGGCCGTTCGGCTCTGTATGGAGGTGATGAGACGCTGTATCAGCGCATCACCGCTCGGAACGTATTGCGCCCTGACGCGAATGCCGGGGTGCTCCGCTTCGAAGTCACGTATGAGGGCGTTAAGCGCGGGCTGTGTCGCGGAAACGAAACTATGCCAGAACGTGATCGTGGTTCTGCCGTCGCTGTCTCCGCCGCCGCAACCGGGGAGGAGTAATACCGACAGGGCAAGCAGAAACGGGATGACGCCTCGAATAAGAATTGTAAACACGCTGCCTCCGGAATATTAATCCGTAATGGGGAACAGCCTGAACCATGTATAACCCGGTGCGCTTGGACTGAAGTTATTCGGCGTCCAATCGCTATTGACCATCCAGACGATATAGACGGTGTTTTTCTCGAACCCCGTCTCAGGCCAGGCGGTCGCCTCGTCTGTCCCTGCGGGAGTTTCGCCGATGATGAACGGCGAGGTTATATTATCCGACAGCGAATCATGGGTGACGATGTGCCAGACGAGATCCGTGAAACCGCCAGTCGACGCCTGTCTGATGGCTACCCGTCTGAATGCGGTTCCTTCGGGCCATGAAACGATATACCTGTCGCTGAGCAGCCGTTCATCTCTGAGGATCGAAATTGTGGATAAGGGCTGTCCTCCGACGGAAGCGCCGCCGGTACGTCCGCGCACATAGAGCCGAGTGGTGATCGTGGTGTCGATGAAGTTAAAGGAATTCTGCAGCGAGGGGTCGAGGTTCGATTCGAAAAGTTCGCGTTCGGCGATCCAGAATGTATACTGTACGTCGTCGTCGAGGATTTCGGCTGGGATGCCCCCGTACTGCAGTATCCGGTCCCGATCGGTGGATTCACCGACCGTCACCGGAGAGTTAATAGAATTGGCCGGTGCAGTCTGCAGCCAGACGAGGGTGGAATCCAATGCAGGCCGGTCTCCTTTGTTGACACCGATGACCGCAACCCTTCCCCCTACCCATTGGATATCGGGAGTCAGACTCTGGGTAACCCGCATCCACCCGAGCGGACGGGATCCCGCATACTGTGCGAGTTCGTCGTCTTCCGTATCGAGAATACAGCTCTGATGGACGAGCAGGAAGGCCAGGAGCGGGAGAGCTAAAAGGATGTTCGGAATGAACCGCGAGGTCTTTTTTGAAGTTACCATAGCGACACCTTGCACATTGTATTGAGAAGCTGGGACAAAAGCGTTCGGATCGGATACTGCGGATTTTAAAATTCTTTAATTTTGGGCCAATATTTGTTTACGCAAACGATTGTGCAAACAGGTAAAAAAATTTCTTACAGCGAGCGTCGATAAACTATCAAGCATGTCGTATTGTCAGTCACGTATATTTTTTACCGACCCCCTGATGATGAGTTTTGCCTCCAACACCCTGGTCTCCGTCTCCTTTGAATTAGGGTTGTTCATTTTGTTCATGAGCAATTCCACTGCAAGTTCCCCGAGCTGATCCTTCGGTTGCGCCACTACGGTCAAAGGAGAGATCAAAAACGGAGCGAAATCGATATCGTCGAATGCTACCAGCGATATATGATCGGGTACTTTCACCCCGGCTTCGAACAACGCCTCGAGAGCGCCGAGAGCGATCAGGTCACTCGTCAAAAACATCGCGGTAGGTGGATTTTTCAGACTGAGGAGCTGTTTGGTCCAGATATATCCATTCTGACGCCTGAAATCGCTCCCCACGACATAATCCGGATTGACCGGAATTTTATATTTCTTCAGAGCATCCTTGTATCCCCGCACCCTTCCGTTATTGGTGAAGGTATGCGGTAGTCCCTGAATAATAGCTATTTTCCTGTGACCATTTTCAATGAGATGCTCGAC
>CAZBUK010000015.1:0-10536 GCA_964495085.1 uncultured Ignavibacteriales bacterium | reverse complement strand
GACGGCAGCATATGCGCCCGAGTAATTATCAACTACAACCGAATTGAACGGAAGCTCATCGAAGGATCGATCGATGAGTATCACGGGAACACCCTCTTTCGCGACCGTCCGGAGATGATCGAACTGCAGTCCGACCGGTAAAACGATGAGACCGTCGACCCCTTTGCTCCAGAGCAGATTCGTCTGCTCTATCTCTATCTCCTGATTCTCGTTCGTGTCGCAAATTATAAGGCTGTAGCCGGAACTCGATGCGTGATTCTGAATGCTCCGGATAACGTAAGCAAAGAACGGGTTCGATATATCCGGCGCTACCAATCCGACGGTATTCGTCTTTTTTAACCTCAGTCCCCGTGCTAGCTGATTCGGTCTGTACTTCAACCGCTTCGCGGTTTTTAAGACCACCCGCTGCGTCTCATCGCTGATCCTGTATTCTTCAGCTTTATGATTGAGGACCCTCGTTACCGTGGAAACGGAGACACCGGATCTCTCTGCAATATCCTTAAGAGTAACGGGCATAATGGAGAATATTTCTATACGTGTGCAGGAGACTTGGTTTTGGGGAGATTCCCCGGATCGATCCTTTCGTGCCGGTTGAAGGAGCCGTTGACGAAAATCCGAATCGTTGCGTGTGCCGGTATCGCTGATTTTGCACAATCGATTGCGCAAGTTTATGGGGAGAATTTAAAACTTATTTATCACATTGTCAAGAGGGTGGGATTTTTTAAAATGAATTTTTCCGGATCATCTATGCCGGAGCCGTCAATCATCGAGCAGATCGAACGGTATATCCAGCAGCTCGAATTCCTCCCACCCGCTGAAGTCGAAGTGCCACCATTCCGAAGTCAAAACCGTAAACCCGTTGCGTTCCATGATTTCACGCAATATCTCCCGGTTGCGCCGTACCTCCTCATCCGAGATATAATGCTCCGCGTGCGCTCTCTCCGAGAAGTCGTCATATGCCGTCGGCATGCGAAGCTCCTCTCCCGTACTCAGGGAAACGAGCGTGACATCGACAGCACACCCCCGGTTATGTCTCGATCCGGTCCGCGGATCTGCGGCATACTGCGGATCGCGGACATGCTCCCATAACGCCTCCGTGACCGAGTACGGACGGTAGGCATCCCAGATCTTCAGACCGAGCCCCCTCTTACCAAGTTCTGCCTGCACTCGCTTCAACGCCTCCGCCGCAGGATACCGTAAAAAGGCGCGGGCTGACGGATATAGGATCTCTCCGGTGATATTATCGTCGGTAGCGTATCTGATATCGATTGTGATTCCGGGTATAACTATTTCGAGATCTACCAATCGCTTTACCGGGTCGTTTGCCGCAAGTTGCTCGTACAATGCGACGGAAGCGACGACCTCCAGGCCGTATTTGTTCGGGGGGATTTCCTGGCTGCATATGTGAAGCCCCCCGGCCAACAGCATGGTTGCGATTACAACGGTCGAATATATTTTCATGCGGTCAATCAATCAGTTATCGGCGGTTACAAAATCATATATTAATTTCGACACGTCTGCTATGGCAGCCCTTCCCGCCTGCATATCGCTCAACTTCTTCGAAAGAATCACCAGAACATAGCTGCGGCCATCGGGGAGATACACGATGCCGGAATCGTGCAGCACGCCCGTGATACCCCCGGTTTTATGCGCGACACGTATCTCGCGGGGTAGATGCGCGGGGATAAGATCGCCGAATTCCTGGCTCGCCAATGTTTCAGCCATCTCGTCGGATGCCTCCGCCGAAATGATTTCCTTGCGAGCAAGCTTCAGATACACGATGAAGAGTCCGTGCGCCGAGGTCTCGTTGTTCAACCCAGCGTCGAATGCCTTCATATCCTCGACTCCCCGCAGGACGCGGACGGAATCGGCGCCGAGTTCCCACATCGTCGAGCGTACGTTCCCGGCTCCGATATAATCAATCAAAATATTGGTCGCTAAATTTCCCGACACGGTAATCATATCGAAAACGAGCTCCCGGATGCTCGCTTTTCCGCCGATCCTGTTATACAACCGCTCTCCCCCGTCCCGGTCGATGTGCATGCTGTATGGACTTCCGTCTACGATGCTCTTAAATTCATTCTTAACTATTATCGAGTCGTCCATCGAAAATCTCCCCTCCGCTGCCTGCTTGTATATCTCTATCATAACCGGAGTCTTCATCGTACTGGCGGCATGGAACATCTCGCGCTCATTGATCATCAAACGCACACCGGGATCGGCGACGTCGCCGAATGCCACTGCGAATACCCCCTCTACGCGATGAAACCGTTCCAGGATCGATTCCTCCAGGGTACTGAGTCCCGGATGCTGGGGTACCGCGGGCATAACTCCTCCGAATAATAATGTTATGACGATTTTCAGTCTCAGATTCATTCCGATTTCAGTAGGTAATGATACATAACAATATACCACAACTCATCAACGCATTGCAGTCACATTCCCTCCGTCAATACCGACAGGAATATCCCGACACTCTGTACGACTTACATGCCGAAAGGCCAGAAATATAGAATCAGCGGAATCCCGACGGCGACGATGAGGATCTCGAGCGGGAGTCCCAGCTTCCAGTAATCGCCGAAATGGTAACCGCCCGGACCCATCACGAGCGTGTTTGACTGGTGACCGATAGGTGTCAGGAATGCGCATGACGCCCCGAGCGCAACCGCCATCAGGAGCGGATCGGGCGAGGCGCCTATTCCGGCCGCGAGGTTGATCGCGATTGGCGCCATGAGAACGGCCGCAGCGGCGTTGTTGATCACATCCGATAAAAACATAGTTACGACGAGCAGTACCAAAAGCGTTACGGCCGGCGACATTCCTCCCGACAGGCGCAATAGCTGCCCGGCGATCAATTCTGCGCCGCCGCTCGACTCAAGTGCATGGCCGACGGGGATCATCGCACCCAGGAGCACAATGATCGACCAATCGATGCTCTCGTATATCTGACGCAACGACAGAAGGCCGAGGATAACCATCGCTACCGCGGCACCGACGAATGATACTTGAATGGGAAGGATACCCAGAGCGGCAATCAGAATTGCCGACATAAAAATACCGAGACTTGCAAGTATACGCCGCTCCCCGCCGATCTTCAGATTTCGCTCGGCCAGGGGGAGCCAGTTCAGCGACTGCATCGATTCCTGCAGGGTATCGGTGGGTCCGTTCAGCAGGAGGACATCGCCGGCTCGAAATCGTATCTCGCCGAGACGCGTTTTGACCCGCTCGCCCTTTCTGGAGACGGCCAACAGATTGATGCTGTACTTTCGCCGAAGATTCAGTCCGAAGGCATGTTTCCCCACAGCGTACGAATCGGCCATGACCACCGCTTCGATGACGCTTACTTCATCGGATTCCAGCTCTGCACGTTCGATTACCTTCTTACCTTCAAGCGTGAATTTCCCCCAATCGACAAATGCCTGAAGATTTTCCGAGTCGGCTTCGACGATCAGAATGTCGTCTTCAAGCAGTACCTCGTGCATAGCCCGGGCGACCAGCCGTTTCTTACCGCGGACAATCCCGATAATGATAACGTCTATGTCGCGCGGAATCTTCTGATCGCGCAATCGCTTGCCGACGAGATCCGAAACCTCCCGGACCCGCACTTCGGTGATATAATCTTCGATATGAAAGAGATCCTCAGCGGATTTTTGTCCGGTCCGCTTCGGCAGCAGACGCCAACCGATCAGCGATATAAAGAGAATGCCCGCGACGGCGACTCCGAAGCCGACGGGGGTGAAGTCGAACATCCGGAACGGTATCTCGCCGGTCTCGGCCCTGGCCATTGCGATAATGATATTGGGGGGTGTTCCGATCATTGTCATGAGGCCGCCGAGGAGCGAGCCGAATGCCAATGGCATGAGAATAAGCGACGGAGGGGTCCCGCTCTTTCGCGCCATCGTCACTGCCACCGGCAGCAGTAACGCAAGCGCACCGACGTTGTTCATAAAACCGGAAAATACAGCCACCAGCGAAGTCATCGCCACTATCTGAATCGTTGGATTCTTACCGAGTTTGAACATCCATCTCGAAATCAGATCGACTAACCCGGAATTCATCAACGCTCTGCTCAGAATGAGCACGGCGCCGACGGTAATAACGGCAGGATGACCGAATCCCGAAAAAACATCCTCGGTCGGTACGATGCCGGCGATCGTTACGATCAGCAGCGCGATGACCGCAACGATGTCGTACCTCCATTTACCCCAGATGAATAGTCCTAATGCGAGGATAAGCGTAATGAAGACGATAATCTGATCGAGCATATAATTTCGAGTTTCAGAAAGAATACAGATATCGGCGCCGGAGGATCAAGGTAAATCGAACTTTAAGACTTCCTTACCTCCATGAGGGTGAAAGGTACAAAAAATATTGTACTTTAAAAACCTCCGACATTCTTCCAATTGCGGAGGAAATATCTTATTATTTCGGAATGGAACACCTGCTCATCCTCGCCCTCATCGCGGTGGCGCTCATCCTGTTCGCAACCGAGATCATCCGCCCCGATATCATCGCCGTCGGCGTTGCGCTCGTACTGCTCCTGACGGGAACGGTCACGGTCGCCGAAGGCTTCTCCGGATTCAGCAATCCGGCGGTGATAACCGTGATCGCGATGTTTATTCTCAGTTCGGGTATCGTCCGAACGGGAGTTACCGACTACGGTGTGGAAATCCTTGTCCGAATCGGAGGGAAGAATCCGATAACGCTCACGGTCCTCGTTATGCTCACTGTCGGCCTTCTATCGGCGTTCATGAACAACATCGGAGCGACCGCGATATTATTGACAGCCGTTTTTGCTGTCGCACGAAAGGCAAATTACCCGGCATCGAAGCTCCTGATACCTCTCTCATTCGGCTCGCTGCTGGGAGGGTTAACGACATTGATCGGGACTCCGCCTAATCTTCTCGTCTCGATCGCCCTCGAAGAGAGCGGATATGCCGGTTTCAGGATGTTCGATTTTCTCCCGACCGGACTCGCCGTCCTCGGAGCCGGCGTACTCTACATGGCTTTCATCGGCAGACATCTGATCCCCCATCGCGAAGGGGCGACCGACATCACAAATGCCTACCGTCTCCAGGAATATATAACGGAGGTAGTGATTCCCGACAGGTCACAGCTCGCCGGCAAGACCATACGCACATCGGGATTGCGGAGTGAATATGGATTGACGGTCCTCAGGATCGTGCGGAAGAATGGCGGTATCACGCAGATGCTCGTTCCCGAACCGGATATGACTATACACCGGGACGATCGTCTGATCGTCGAAGGGGACGTCACCCGATTGATGCAGATGCGCGAATCGCGGCAGCTTGAGATCCATGTCGAGAAGAAATTTTCCGATTCGAATCTTACCGGCGGGGGCGTACAGCTCGCCGAAGCCGCCATCGCGCCGAATGCGGGAATACTCGGACAGTCGATCAAGCGCGCCGATATCCGCAACCGATTCGGAGTCCTGGTGCTCGCTTTGCGCAGACGTGAACAGGCGCTGCAGGAGCAGTATACGGATGTTCCGCTCAGACTCGGCGACGTGCTCCTCATGCAGGGTACTCCCGATGCGCTGAAACGCTTAGCCGAGGACCGCGATTTTCTCGTCGTCAACTTTCTGGATCATGCACCGCGGCAGACGAACAAAGCCCCGTATGCTATCGGGATAATGCTCTTTGCAATCATAACCGCCGCAACGGGTTTGCTGCATATCTCGGTCGCAGCGTTCCTCGGAGTCTTTCTGATGGTGCTGACAGGATGCGTCAAACCCGCTGACATGTACTATGAGGTCGAATGGCGAGTCATCTTTCTCATTGCGGGCATGATGCCGCTCGGCATCGCCATGGACGACAATCACACAGGGACCGCATCCTGGCTTGCCGCCCAGCTCGTTTTACTCGCCGGCGATTATGGGCCGTATTTTCTGCTCGCCGGATTATTTCTGTTCACGACGCTCATAACCGAAATAATGTCCAATGCCGCAGCAGCGGTACTCCTCGCGCCGATCGGAATTTCGATCGCAGTAGGGATGGGATTGCAGCCGCATCCTTTCCTTATGGCGATCGCAATCGGAGCATCAACGACATTTCTGACTCCTATCGGACATCAAGCCAACGTGCTGGTTTACGGTGTAGGAGGGTACCGTTTCCTCGACTTCGCACGAACCGGTGCGCTCCTGAATGTCATCATATTCCTCATCGCCATGCTCGTCATTCCGCTGGTATGGCCATTCATACCGATCGGTCAATGACGAGCATATGTCCGAACTGCACCTTCCTCTAATTTTATTTCCGCTGTTCTTTTTCGTCGCTCTTCTGTACACCAGCGTCGGTCAGGGAGGGGCATCGGGATATCTAGCCGTCTTCGCGCTCTCCGGAGTGATCTCGCCCGCGGTCGCTCCGGTAACCCTTGCGCTTAATTGTCTTGCGGCGGCGATAGGATTCGCGGTATACAGACAGAGCGGTGAATTTTCAATGCGACTCCTGCTGCCATTCGTTATCACCTCCATACCTGCGGCATTCATCGGAGGACTCATTCCCGTGCCGGAGCGCATTTTTATCCCGATACTCGGCGGAGCGCTCCTGTCCGCAGCGACTCTTACCCTGTTCTTCAGAAAAGATTCGGTCAGACCGGGCGAAGGGGGGCAGATTCATAAACCGTTTGCGTATTTCATCGGTTCGGTGATCGGCATGATCTCGGGGGTGACGGGAATCGGAGGCGGTATATTCCTCGCGCCGGTACTCTTACTGCGCGGGTGGGCTTCGGTAAAACAGGCGGCTGCCGTCTCCTCGGGTTTTATCGTCCTTAATTCCGCGGGCGGGCTCGGAGGCCACATTCTGCGCGGTAGTCTGGATTATCATGCGGTTTTACTCCTTTCGGCAGTCGTAGCGGTGGGAGCTGTTGCAGGATCGTTGACCGGGACAAGATTGCTGAACGATACGCAGCTCCGTGTTGTCCTCGGCGTTCTCCTGACCGCCGCGGGAATTCGGGCGCTGCTATGGTAGCGAATCAGATGCGGTAGTACGTATACACCAGATAATATTGGATTGCCGTCGTCACGATCGAGAGGAGCGATCCGGCGACCACCTGATTGCGTGAATGCATATCGAGTTTGATGCGGGACCAACTCACCAACGGAAGCAGCGCCAGCCCTAGGAAGTAAACCGGCGAAAGTGCGATGCCGAAACCCGTAACGACCGCGCCGACACCCATGGTATGCGCGCTTATCTTCCAGAACGCGTTGATAGTCATAATGATGAGCGTGTTGCCCAGAAAAGAGAACATGAATGCAACGAGAGCGACGGGGGCGTTTGTAGAGATGAGCAACAGAAGTCCGACGGCATAGCTGAGCGAGGCAATCAGGTAAGGGATGGTCCGCTGCGTTCTGACGGGAACGTCTAGAGATTCGACGAGATCGCTCTTTTTAAGATACGCGAGATATAACACGGGGAGTAGAACGCCGAAGGTAAAGGAGATGCCGAAGAAGCGGTACGTTTCGGCCGCGTGTACTCCGAAGACGACGCTAAAGACTAAGCACGCAACTAATCCCAGCGTTGGAGGATTCAGCAGCAGAGATATGTGAAAAGCCAACCGTTGAACCGGATCGGCAGAATCGGGTATAAACACCGGGGCCAAATCAGTTTATAGTTTGAAAAGATGCGGAAGAATCAGGTATGGCATGGCCGTTATCCGGCCAGCTGATATTGCTCTTCGATAAATGCCTCCAACCGATCGATCACGGAAGACCGGTTGGTGTACTGCATAAGTTCGGCACGGACCCTGGAGGCTCCGTGCATTCCGCGCAGATAGCCCGAATAATGTTTCCTCATCTCGATGATCCCTCTCCGCTCTCCCTTGTACTTCACCGAAAGATCGATATGACGCATGCACAATTGGATACGCTGCACGGCAGATGCGGGAGGCGGTACTGCACCTCTCTTCAGATATTCTTTAATCTCGCCGAATATCCATGGGTTGTCGATGGCGCCGCGTCCGATCATGACAGCATCAGCCCCCATATCGTCGAAGAGATACTTTGCATCGTACGGCGTCTTGATATCCCCGTTTGCGATTATCGGGATCGAGACCGAATTTCTCAGGCGCCCTATCCACGTCCAGTCGGCAGTCCCTTTATGTCCCTGCGCACGCGTTCTGCAGTGCACGGTCAAAGCTGCGATGCCGGCATCTTCGCACATGCGGGCGACATCTACGATCCGGATCGATTCCGCATCCCATCCGAGCCGTGTTTTAAGGGTAACCGGGAGATGTGTGGCTTTCATCACGGTGGAGGCGATTTTTTCCATTTTCGGAAGATCACGCAACAATCCCGCGCCGGCTCCGCGGAGCGCGACGTTCTTCACCCAGCATCCGCAGTTGATATCGATAAAATCAGGATTCAGAGATGACGCCAGCTCGGCTGCGCCTCTCATCGAATCGATCTCGCCACCGTAGATCTGTATCGCGAGTGGACGCTCCTCCTCGAGAAACGTCATTTTCCGATGAGTCTTTTCAGACATACGGATGAGTCCTTCGGAATTGACGAACTCGGTGTACAGAATATCCGCTCCAAGGTATTTACAGATCAACCTGAAGGGGATATCCGTAACGTCCTCCATCGGTGCGAGGAATACGCCCCGCTCGATATCTACGTTCCCGATCTTCATATTCTTTTTTTATATATAAACCACGGACTAACCTTTGACTCTCTCGGTAATCGTTGCCGCCATCTCTTTCGTACCGACATATTTTGTGGGGTTGATATCGCGCGTAACCTGCTTTCCTTCTTTAATAACGTCCGATACCGCATTTATAACCCGGATCGCCTTTTCCGGTTCACCGAGGTAGTCAAGCATCTGAGCTCCTGCAAGTATAACCGCACAGGGATTTGCGATATTCTGTCCGGCGATATCCGGTGCGCTTCCGTGTACGGCTTCGAAGATGGCGGTGTTGAAACCGATATTCGCTCCGGGTGCGAGTCCCAATCCGCCGACGAGTCCCGATGTGAGATCGGAGATAATGTCTCCGAAAAGATTCGTGGTCAGAATAACGTCGAACTGGTACGGATTGAGAACGAGTTGCATGCACATATTGTCAACGATCTTGTCCTCGAATTCAATATCCGGGTACTCCCCTGCGACCTGACGGGCAACATCGAGAAATAGTCCGCCTGTGAATTTAAGAATATTCGCTTTATGGACTGCGGTGATCTTTTTTCTTCCGTGCTTTTTCGAATATTCGAAGGCGTATCGGCAAATTCGTTCGGAGCCGTTTCTCGTAACAACTCCGATGGTCTCGGCGGCGCTCCGCTGCGGATCTATGTAGTGTTCGATGCCCGCGTAGAATTCCTCGGTATTCTCGCGGAATACGATCAGGTCAATCTGTTCGTATCTCGATTTGACCCCGGCGAAAGAGAGCGCCGGACGGAGATTTACATAGAGATCGAATTCTTTCCTCAGGGCGACGTTGACGCTCCGGAATCCTGAGCCGACGGGAGTGGTGAGCGGCCCCTTGAGCGCAACCTTCGTCTGTCTGATCGATTCCAGGGTTGCTTCCGGCAGAGGATCCTTGAAGGAATCGATCGCGGTCAGTCCCGCCTGCTGCAGGTCCCACTCGATCGCGATACCGGTCGATTCAATAACCCGGACTGCGGCGTCGATGATTTCCGGACCGATACCGTCGCCGGGGATAAGTGTGACCTTTGTCATAACATGTACGTTTTGTATGTATGAAAATTTATTGAATTTACGTGGAATTTGTAATATACGGATATTCCGCTAGGATTTCAATTTTTTTGCACTGCGGAGTTGAGGAGGGATTTAGTAAATGAATGGAACGAGTTTCCGGACTCGCCGCTTATAGTCCTCGTATTCCGGGAAACGTTCGGTGAGCCATCGCTCTTCATGGCGGGTTTTTTGATCGAAGAAGATGAAGAAGACGACGGACAGGATCATGCCGGGAATACTTCCAATAACCAGCGACCAGCCCATGATGCCGAATACTAAACCGGAATATATAGGGTGCCGGATATAACTATACACGCCGCTCGTAATGAGTTTTGTATCCGACCTGGGCTTCGGGAATGGGGTGATATTATTACCGAGATTTACAATGCCCGAGAGACTCATCATGCCGCCGGCGGCGAGCAGTATAATTCCGATAATAATTATGCTCAATGGAAGAGCGACGGTATACCACCGGGCGGTGAGAGCCAGGAGGACGAGCAGCAGTATCTGCAACAGGAACCACCCCTCTCCCCTTTTTCCGAAGTTCATATATTTCATTTGTCAATAATCCGCTGCCCCACTGGCGCCCGATTCTGGGGTCCGCATCGAAAAAGGTATTTCGAGCATATTTTTTGCTTCGGTTCACCAACTATACTACGTGAAACAATGCAAGGGTGTAGCATGTTCATCTCAATGCCATATGGCACAAATATAGGGGTTTGATTTTGTGTTTTGTTATTTATCTGCTACCATACTTTCACCCCTACGGGGTTGTGGGATACCGTTCTCATTTTATTGAAATTTTTAACTCACGTAACAATTACCGGTT
>CAZBUK010000014.1:0-60871 GCA_964495085.1 uncultured Ignavibacteriales bacterium | reverse complement strand
TGTTCTCAGGTCGATAATCTCGACGCTTGTACCGTTCAGCTTTCGCGCGGCTTCGACCGATCGGTGTACCATCATGCCGTAGGTAATAACGGTCACATCCTCCCCCTGCTGTCTCGTGGCCGCGATCCCGAACGGAAGAAGGTAATTCTCGTCGGGTTCGGGCGCCGATGCGAATCCCTGCCGGTAAAGTCCCTTATGTTCAAGGAAAAGAACCGGATCATGTTCGCGGCATGCGGTCTTGAGCAGCCCCTTGGCATCCGAGGCGTTTGACGGGAAAACAACCCGGAGTCCCGGGATATGTGTAAAGAAGGCTTCGATCGACTGGCTGTGATAGAGTCCGCCTCTGATATAGCCGCCGACAGCGACACGGATCACCATCGGGCATGAGAAATTACCGTTGGACCGGTAGCGGAGCATCGAAACCTCATCCCGCAGCTGCATGAAAGCCGGCCAGATATAATCTCCGAACTGAATCTCTACAACCGGTTTAAATCCCCGAACCGCAAGTCCTAATGCGGTACCGACGATGCTCGCTTCGGCCAGCGGTGAATTGAACACGCGATCGTACCCGAACTTATCCGTCAGTCCTTTGGTCGCCGTAAAAACGCCCCCCTTTTTCCCGGCTACGTCCTCTCCGTATATGAGCATTTTCGGGTTGTACTTCAGTTCTTCAACCAATGCATGATTTATTGCATCGACCATGACGACCGGCTTACCGTTTCCGGAAGGTTCGCGGTAGGAGTCACGCGGAACTGCGAATCCCGGAGCATAGACCTTCTCAAGCGCGGTCGAGGCATCGGGAAGCGGCGACGCTTCGGCAGCATCCGCCGATTCATTCACAAAGTCTTTGACGTCTTTCCGCAGCCGGTCGATCTCTTTTTCGGTCGCAATGCCATTGTCTATCAGAAAGCTTTCCAGTTTCGGCAGAGGATCGCGCTTGAGATCTCTTTCGATATCCTCGGCATCGCGGTATTTCCGGTGATCGTCCGAGGAGGAGTGAGGCAGCAGACGCACAACATCGGCGACGATGATGCTCGGTCCTTTCCCCTGTCGCGCAAGACCGACTGCTTCGCGGGCCGTCCGGTACGATTCGAAAAAATCGGTCCCGTCGACCAGAAAGCGATGAAGTCCGTTGTAGCCTTTCACAAGCTCGTAGATGGATTCGCCCGCCGTCTGTTCTCTGACGGTCACTGAAATAGCGAGCTTGTTGTCCTCTATGAGAAATATAACGGGAAGTTTTTCCCGGCTTGCCCAGTTCAGAGCTTCGTGGAATTCCCCTTCGCTCGTAGCCCCGTCTCCGGATGAGACATAAACGACCTCGTCGGTGCCGTCCTTTACTGCACCGAGTGCGTTCCCGACCGCCTGAAGATATTGGGTTCCGGTTGGACTCGATTGTGGAACGATACGCAGATCCTTGTCGCCGAAGTGTGCGGGCATTTGCCGACCTCCGGAACTTCTCCCTCCCGCACGGTGCAGCGTTTCAAGGAAAATATGTTCGGGAGTCGAGCCGTATTGAAGGGCGAATGCAATATCACGGTAATACGGATAAGCCCAATCATAACCGGGTTTCATGGCGAGCGCTGTCGCGACCTGCGCGGCTTCATGTCCGGATCCACCGATATGGAAAAATGCCTTTCCCTGTCGGAGAAGGATCATCGTTTTTTCATCCATAATCCGGGACGTCAACATAGTCCTGTATGCCCGGACGATCTGCTCGGACGATAGACCGATATCCCTGAGCGCATTGGGTGGTTGTTTGCCGTCTTTCTTTTTCAACGCCGGCTTCTCCGCCAACGCATTTTGCAGTGCTGCGGACATTACTGTCCTCCCGAATTTGTTAAGCACTCTGTGCGATCGAGACCGATGAGCCGGTTCCATCTCCGGTCAGAGATCGCAATCTGTTTTTATCGACGGTCTCAAATTCAACTTCGAAAACATCGGCGAACGATTCGAGTATCGCAGGTATCACCTCGCTCACCTGCACTTCCTTTCGGAGCTGCGCCGAAAGGGAGGTTACCCCTTTATGAAAGATACCGCATGGAATGATCCGGTCGAAGTACGAGAGATCGGGATTGACGTTGAATGCAAATCCATGCATCGTCGCCCAACGGCTTACCTTGATCCCGAGAGCTGCGATTTTCTCGTTCCCTACCCAGACTCCCGTTTCCCCTTCTGATCGATTTCCCGCCACTCCGTATACCCCCAGGGTGCGGATGATAACTTCCTCAAGCCACCGGAGGTAGAGGTGGACATCCTTACGGAAGTGCTCCAGGTTCAGAATCGGGTAGCCGACTATTTGTCCCGGTCCATGATAGGTTATGTCTCCACCGCGATCGATCTCGTAATAACCTATGTGCCTCCGTTCAAGCTCATCGCTTCCGGCGAGCAGATGATCGACGTTTCCCCCCTTGCCGAGCGTATACACATGCTCGTGTTCATTGAGCAGGAAAACACCGGGAAGTTGTGATTCGAAAACGAAAGCGTGAAGGCGTTTCTGCAGCTCCCAGACGCTGTCATACCGGGTCATGCCGAGGTTGCAAAAAAGAACTCGTTTTTGGTTCATCGGAAGGACCCGCTCTTTTTACAGGTGTATAGCATCGCCATAAGCAACGCCCGCCGCCTCCACTACCGCCTCGGAGAGTGTCGGATGCGCATGCACGGTGCGGACGATCTCCTCCTTGGTTGCTTCGAGCGATTTTGCCATAGCAATTTCGGCGATCAGCTCGGTCGCTTCGGCTCCCACGATATGGGCGCCGAGGAGCTCGCCATATTTGGCATCGAAAATCAGTTTCACCATTCCTTCGGTCTCCCCCGCTGCGATCGCTTTTCCATGGACGCGGAAGGGGTATTTGCCGATCTTCAACTCATATCCTTTTTCCTTCGCTTTCGCTTCCGTCAATCCGATGGAAGCGACTTGGGGATGGCAGTAGGTACATCCGGGGATATTCAAATAATCGATCGGATGAGTCTTATGTCCGGCGATCTTCTCGACACAGACAAGAGCCTCGTGCGAGGCGACATGTGCAAGCCACGGAGGTCCGATCACATCACCGATGGCATATATTCCATCGATATTCGTCCGGTAATACTCATTCACCTTGATATTCCCTTTCTCGGTTGCGACTCCGAGTTCCTCGAGACCCAGATTTTCAATATTCCCCTGTACGCCGATGGCCATGAGCGCGAGATCCGATTTAAGTTCCTGTTTCTTTCCATCTTTTCCGGTAATGGTGACGGCGACCCCGGTTCCGGATGTATCGATTTTTTCGACTTTGGTTTCAGTGATAAGTTCTATCCCGGATTTCTTAAAGCTCTGAGCCACGACTTTCGAGATCTCGGCATCCTCCACAGGGAGGATTGATGGAAGCATTTCGACAATGGTAACCTTTGTGCCGAAAACGTTGTAGAAATAGGCAAATTCGACACCGATTGCGCCGGCACCGATTATGATCATTGATTTCGGCACCTTTTTCTGGATCATTGCTTCTGTCGAGGAGAGAATTTTCTTGCCGTCGATTTTTACTCCCGAAATCGATCGCGGCCTGGCTCCGGTCGCGAGAATGATATGTTTTGCATGGACGGATTTTTGGGGTTTTTTATCCTCCGCACTCGAGAATATATCAACCTTACCGCCTGATGATAATTTTCCATACCCCGGGATATGGTCGATTTTATTCTTTTTGAGGAGAAATTCCACCCCCTTGGTAATCTGTTCCGAAACCTTTCTGCTTCTTGAGATGATCTTCTCAAAATCGAAGCTTACATCTTTAACCGTGATGCCGAACTCTTCTGATTTCTTTATCAGGGAATAAATCTCGGCATTCTTCAGGAGAGCTTTTGTCGGTATACATCCCCAGTTCAGACATATTCCGCCCACCCTATCTTTTTCGACTACTGCTGTTTTTAATCCCAATTGTGTCGCACGAATAGCAGCGACGTATCCTCCGGGTCCGCCTCCGACAACGACCACATCATACTTCGTACCCTGATCAGCCATAATGGTATATTCCGGTTATGAGTGTGAAACAAAAAAAGGGAACTTAATATTCCCTTTTCCGTCGTTTGAAAAACTAATCTTCACAAGTAGTATCTATGACGTAATTTTATTATTATTGAAGTTCGGTCAGGGATTAATCCTTCAAAGCGAGCAAGAAACAGAAAGATCAGAAAAAGAATAAGCAAAAAGATACTAAAGCCCCCGATAAATGTCAATGAAGATTATTTTTGGGGAATATCGCCTGTTATTATTGTTTTTATAGTCTGTTTTTTTTATTATTCAGCCAAATTTTTCTATGAACGCGAATGGCGAGTCCGCAGAGACTGAAAAAGTAGTTGTCACGAACCGAAAAGCCCGTTACGACTACCATATCCTCGAAACATATGAATGCGGAATTGTTCTGAAGGGAACCGAGGTAAAATCGCTTCGGAGCGGTAAAGCGAACCTGCAGGACAGCTACGCATTCGTTCGGGATTCTGAGGTGTTCATGGAGGGGATGCATATCAGCCCTTATGAATACGGCAACCGGTTTAACCACGATCCGAAGCGGGAACGGAAACTCCTCCTGAACCGCAAAGAAATCCGCAAACTTATCGGAAAAACAAAAGAAAAAGGATTAACCCTCGTTCCGCTCCGGGTCTATTTCAAGCGCGGAAAAGTTAAGATTGAAATCGCACTCGTAAAGGGAAAGCGAAGCTACGATAAAAGAGCTTCGATCGCAGACCGAGACGCAAAAAGAGACGCCGAGCGGGAGGTAGTGCGGCATCTGAAGAACTAAGGGAAGGGATATTGAAGCCATGGTGTTTCCTCCTTTAAATGAACAACTCGATCTGATACGGCCGGGCTCCGACGAGATTATTCCGGAGGAAGAGCTTGTACGAAAAATTGAGAAATCCCTAAGAACGAACAAACCTTTAAACGTGAAGCTCGGCTGCGATCCGAGCCGTCCCGACCTGCATCTCGGTCATTCGGTCGTTCTGCGCAAACTGAGACAATTTCAGGATCTCGGACATAAAGCGATTCTCATCATCGGTGATTTCACGGGCATGATCGGCGATCCTTCTGGAAGAAGTAAGACCCGCCCCTCCCTTTCGCTCGAAGAAACACGGAAGAACGGTGAATCGTACCTCCAGCAGGCGAGCAAAATTCTCTCTCGCGATAATATCAGGATAGTATATAATTCGGAATGGCTCGACAAAATGTCGTTTGCCGAAGTCGTTCAGCTTGCAGGGAAATATACCGTTGCGAGAATGCTCGAGCGGGATGATTTCCTGAAGCGTTTCCGGAACGGCGAGCCCATCGGGATCCATGAATTTCTTTATCCCCTCGCGCAGGCGATGGATTCGGTTGCGATCGAATCGGATGTGGAGCTCGGAGGAACCGATCAGAAATTCAACCTCCTCGTCGGGCGTGATATTCAGCGCGAATTCGGTCTCGAACCGCAGGTCTGTCTTACGGTACCGATCCTGACAGGCACCGACGGGGCAGAAAAAATGAGCAAGTCGTTGAACAACTATATCGGGATCACCGATCCTCCGAATGAAATATACGGGAAAACGCTTTCAATCCCCGACACTTTGATATATTCATATTTCCTTCTGACGACCAACATTCCGCCGGACAGGCTCGCTGCAATCGGACGGCAACTTAACGGGAAGAGCGTCAATCCTCGCGATCTGAAACGGGAGCTTGCACGGACTCTCGTAGCCCAGTATTACGACGCCGGTACCGCGCTCCGAGCGGAGGAAACTTTCGATCGTATATTCGTCCAGAAAGAGGTTCCCGATCAGATAGAGGAAGTTTCGTATGCATTCGACAACGGCGGAACGGGGATCGTCGATCTTCTCGTGGCTACGAAATTAGCCGCATCCAAAAGCGACGCCCGCCGTCTCATCCAGCAGGGTGGCGTCAAAATCGACAACAAAAAGGTGGAGGACTATAATTTTGTTGTACCCGGAACCGGCCCATTTATCGTTCAGGTCGGCAAACGCAGATTTCTGAAAATATCACCGACGTCAGAATAGGAGGATCACTTAAATTGTATGTACCGACACGTATTTTCTTCACCAAAGGAGTAGGCAGGCACAGGGATTACCTCCAGTCCTTTGAGCTCTCTCTCCGGAATGCAGGCATCGAGAAGTGCAATCTTGTCTCCGTCTCGAGTATTTATCCGGCAGGCTGTAAGCGCATCTCGCGGGAGGAGGGATTAAAAATTCTTCAACCGGGGGCGATAACATTCTGTGTCATGGCACGTAACTCCACCAATGAACCAAACCGTCTGATAGCGTCCTCCATCGGCGTTGCCTTGCCCGCGGATGAGACGCAGTACGGTTACTTGTCCGAACATCACCCGTACGGAGAGACCGCGGAAAAAGCAGGCGAATACGCTGAGGATCTTGCCGCTACGATGCTCGCCACAACGCTCGGAGTCGATTTCGATCCCGACACCGGATGGGATGAACGGGAACAGATTTATAAGATGAGCGGAAAGATCGTACGGACGCTTAACATCACACAGTCCGCAGAGGGCGACAAGAACGGATTGTGGTCGACGGTCATATCCTGCGCAATACTTCTTCCCTGAACTTACGCCGGTTCGATGCTTGAATCCCGGGTGTTGAACGAAATTTATTAGAGATACTACCAGATAGGTATAAAAAAACCTCTGCGCCCTTTTCCCCGATGCTTAGCGACGCAGAGGTTGTCGATAAAGAGATTGATCAGACTGGATGAGAATAACCGCTATTCGAAAATATCCCTGTAATGATCGTAATAGACCATCACGCTTTCGACGTAGTTGATCGTTTCAGGCCAACCCATAAAGTAACCGCCGGTCGGCCGGCCGCTTTCCCAAATGTACTGGTGGAGCGAATCGTATCTACGCGAGAGCATCGGCAAAAGATCGCGTATTGTCTCCCAGCTGTGCGGATCCAGTTGGAGGAACATGGCCAGTCTCTGCGCGTCTCTGACGCGCGAGGGTCCTCCGTTGTATGCGGCAAGAGTTAAGCGGATTCTGTCGTCGTCGTGCAATCCGGAAAAGAGCGAGTTATCGTCGGATTCAAAGAGATTATATAACCGCCAGAGATAATACACGCCTCCTGCAATATTATCTTTCGGATTGGAGACGCCTTCTATTCCCAATGCATTCGACAGATCCCGTCCTGTTGTCGGCATGATTTGCATAAGACCGTATGCACCGCGGTGGCTCACGGCACGGACTCTGAATCGTGATTCCTGATTCATGACAGCCAAAATAAGCCTCCAATCAAATCCATATCGATTGGAATGCTTTTTTATAGTTTTTTCATATGAATTGATGACATGCTCGATCCGGGGGAACCCGAGATCAATCGGTGAGAGTGCCACAACATGGGAAACTATTTCTACGTTGATTACCTCCTCGAAAGCCGGGATTTGTTCACCGGCTGCATCATGGATGATAAATTCATCCAGGGAGATATCGGTAATCTTCACGTTCCGGGATTGATTGATACAGCTCGAAAAACTGATAAATAATGCAAAAACAGCGATTAGATGCAATGACCCCCGTTTATAATTCATCCCCTCCCCCTTGAGTTATTATGAGATCGGTTAATTAACTCAACGTAATATACGCAAGTTAATCTTAATTAGTTCCGGAGGTGGTGACAATTATCACTCGTAGCTGTGGAGTTTGTAGAATCTACAATTGGTGGGAGAATGGAAGATGGAAAATACACATCAATTCGAATGATTCCAGTTTACTGGCAGAATCATTAAATATTTCTAAGAATCAGGAAATATTACCGAGATATCCCCTCAGCTCTCTCACGAACAGATCCATTTCCTGTATCGTTCGTTTCTCTGTCACCGCGATCAGCAGATTATTTTTTGATTCGTGCCATCTTGAAAGCGGTACGCCGGCAATGATATCTTTTTGCGCCAGGTGATCGAGAAGTTCATCTGCAGACGTGGGGAGCGATACCACAAATTCATTGAAGAAGGGCTGATCGAAAGTTAACTCAACTCCATCGATAGTTTTTAACTGTTCCGCAAGATAATGGCTCTTCTGCAGACACAGCCGTGCTATTTCCTGCATACCCTGTTTACCAAGCAACGCCATATAGACCGTCGCTGCAAGCATCATCAGGCCCTGATTCGTACAGATATTCGATGTCGCCTTCTCGCGTCTGATCTGCTGTTCTCTGGTCTGGAGCGTGAGCACGAATCCGCGCTTCCCTTCCCGATCGACCGTGATGCCGGCCAATCTTCCCGGGATCTTTCGTATCAGATATTCCTTCACGGCGAAGATTCCCAGGTACGGCCCGCCGAAATTCAGTCCAAGTCCGAGTGGTTGTCCCTCGCCTACCGCAATATCCGCCCCGTATTCTCCCGGAGGCGTTAGCAGACCCAGTGAAATCGGATTCACGACCGATATATATATGGCTTTCCAATGTTTTGCAATTTCTCCGATCAGGGAGACTTCTTCGAGGCATCCGTAAAAATTCGGCTGTTGGACAACTACCGCGGCTGTGCGGTCACCCGCCATCGTCTTCAGCGCATCGAGATCGACCACTCCGTCACGTAGGGGTACCTGGACAACAGAAATTCCCTGATTGATACAGTAGGTTTGAACCACCTTGATATAATCCGGATGAACTTTTCCGGCGACGACTATTTCCGATCGACCCGTATAGCCGGCGGCAAGGAGACACGCCTCGGCAAGCGAACTTGCTCCGTCGTACATCGAAGCATTCGAGACCTCCATCCCCGTAAGACCACATATCATTGTCTGGTATTCGTAGATTGCTTGAAGTGTTCCCTGGCTTACTTCTGCCTGGTACGGGGTGTATGCGGTATAGAATTCGGACCGTCCGGTTATCGCGCCAACGGCGGCAGGAACGAAATGGTCATAGCTCCCTCCTCCCATAAAGCATATTTTCCCGGCGCCGCTGATGTCGTCTGCGAGACGTTTCAGCTCGGTGATGGCTTCAAATTCCGACAATCCGGCGGGTAGATCGAACTTCAGGTTTGAACGTAGTTCTTCAGGGATATTGGCGATGAGGTCGCTGAAATCGGAAACGCCGATAGCTTCGAGCATTTTTCTGCGATCTTCATCGGTAGCAGGGTAGTACGTCATTCATTTTCTCCAGGATACCGTATTGAAGTGATCGGGGGTTCGGATACGAACGGTCTACCGGACCGGCGATACAGGAATCCGAATGAAGGCGGCCGTGCGAGAAATCGACCGGTATAACTCAATGTGCGGCAATATGCTGTTTATATTCTTCGGAATTCATTAATCCGGTCAACTCGCCGGTATCGGAGAATTTGATTTTCACCATCCAACCGCGTCCGTAAGGGTCGCTGTTGACGAGATCCGGGTTATCTCCGAGCTCGGTATTCGTCTCGATCACCTCGCCGCTCACCGGCGCAAATAAATCGGCAACCGTTTTAACCGCTTCAATAGTTCCGATGGTTTCCGTTTTGGAAAATTTCCGGCCGATTTCCGGAAGCTCGACAAAAACGACGTCGCCGAGCTCTCCCTGCGCGTAATCAGTCACGCCGATGATCGCCGTACCGTTTTCCACACGGACCCATTCATGGTCGTTCGTATAATGGACATTCTCGGGCAAGAGCATATTCTATTCCTTCGTTTATCTGTATTGTTGTATCACCACTGAATGGGGAAGCGTTCGATGAAATGCGTATCGAACTCCCCGCGTTTGAAATACTCGTTCTGCATTACTTTTTTGTGGAACGGGATCGTCGTCGACACCCCTTCGATAATAAATTCCTCGAGCGCCACCTGCATCTTCTTGATCGCATCCTCCCTCGTTTGTGCATGCACGATGAGCTTTGCCAGAAGTGAATCATAATACGGTGGAATATGGTACCCTGCATAAGCGTGCGTATCGACCCTGACCCCGAATCCCCCCGGCGTATGGAAGCTTGTTATCTTTCCCGGCGACGGGCGGAAATCCTTCTGCGGATCCTCGGCATTGATTCGGCACTCGATCGCGTGTCCGATCGGTTTGATCTTCCGTTTCGTAAGCCTCTTTCCCTGCATTATCTCTATCATCTCGCGGATGAGGTCAATCCCGGTCACCTCCTCGGTAACGGGGTGTTCGACCTGTATCCGGGTGTTCATCTCCATAAAATAAAAGTTGTTCCCGGCGTCGAGTAAAAATTCGATGGTTCCGGCACCGCGGTAGTTCACGCTCTTAGCCCCGCGTACTGCAGTCTCGCCCATTATTTCACGAAGCGCCTGATCGACCGCGGGTGAAGGCGATTCCTCGATAAGCTTTTGGTGGCGCCGCTGAATGGAGCAATCGCGTTCGCCGAGGTGGATTACATTACCGTATGTATCGCCGAGGATTTGTACTTCGATGTGGCGTGGTTTATCGATAAATTTTTCCACGTACACGCCGGGATTACCGAAAGCCGCCTCTGCTTCGGCGCGTGCGGTCTGAAACATTTTTTCGAACTCCTCGGCCGCACGAACGATCCGCATGCCCCGGCCCCCTCCTCCCGCAGAAGCTTTGATAATGACCGGGAATCCGATATCGATGGCGATATTGCGTGCTTCAGACACAGTTTCCAGAATCCCGTTGCTCCCCGGCACAACCGGTACCTCGGCACGCTTCATTGTCTCTTTTGCAAAGGCTTTGTCCCCCATAGCCCGGATCATCTCGGCATCGGGACCGATGAAGGTAATTCCCGATGTCTCACAGATTTCGGCAAAACTGGCGTTTTCAGCAAGAAATCCGTATCCGGGATGAATCGCGTCGGAGTTGGTTACTTCCGCGGCGGCAATGATTCGGGGAACGTTCAGATAGCTTTCTTTGCTCGAGGGGGGTCCGATACAAACGGCTTCATCGGCAAACCGGACATGGAGAGATTCGCGATCGGCCTCGGAATAGACCGCGACCGTTTTGATGCCCATCTCCTGGCAGGTACGGATGATGCGTAGAGCGATTTCGCCTCGATTGGCGATCAGAATCTTATTTAACAAATGAATAACCCGTTAAGTCGGCTCAATGAGAAACAGCGTTTGATTGTATTCGACCGGCTGACCGTTCTCCACCAGAATCTTGACGATTTTTCCTTTTACATCGCTCTCGATCTCGTTCATCAGTTTCATCGCCTCGATGATACAGAGTACGGTTCCGGGTTCTACATGCTGTCCGACCTCGACGTAGGCTTCGGCATCGGGTGCGGGAGCCCGGTAGAATGTACCGACGATCGGCGATTGCAACTCGTGATATTTAACGGCAGGTTCCTTCGACGTTTTGTCGTCCGTACCCGGTGTCGCAGCTTCCGGCTGCGCAGGTTGAACCTGGAATTGGTGAGGTGGGAATTGAAATGCAGTGTATCCGGCTTCGTGAGCTCCTGCACGATTATTGGTAGTCTTCACCAGCCGCAGTTTAATGCCCTCTTCCTCTATCTCCATCTCACTGACGTTGCTTTGCTCGAGAATCTTAATAACCTTCTTGAGGTATGATAGATCCATGCTCGATCTGAGTTATGGTGGATTTTTACTTAGCGCGCTCGAGGTATTCGCCGGAGCGTGTATCGACCCGAATGATATCGCCTTCACCTATAAAGAGCGGGACGTTGACTACCGCGCCGGTTTCCACCGTCGCGGGCTTTGTACCGCCGGACGCCGTATCCCCTTTTACTCCCGGGACGGTCTCGGCAATCCTGAGCTCTACCGTAATGGGAAGCTGACATCCTACTATCTCTCCTTCGTATACCTCAACCTCCACAATTTCACCCTCTTTCAGGAACTTTGATGCTCCCTCCAAAGCCGATTCTTCGATATGAAACTGATCGTGCGACTCCTGGTCCATAAAATTATATGAGGATGCGTCTCGGTAAAGATACTGGGCAGGACGCCGTTCGATGCGGGCAATCTCAATCCGGTCGCTGGAACTGAACTTATGCTCCATCGTGCGGCCGCTCCTGATATTCCGCATCTTCGCCTGGACAAAACCCCTCTTATTGCCGGGAGTCCGGTGCTGATAATCGGTGATCGTAAAAAGATCCCCGTCGAGCTTGATAATCATTCCGACACGAAAATCCAACGCTGTTGCCATATTTCTGTGATCTACTCCTGGAGGACAATCTTTGGTTTCTTATTAAACTTTTTAATATACTGTCATCCGTCCTCAAAGTCAACGGGGAATAAGGAAAAAACGCTAAAATAGCCTCAGAATCGGGACTTTCTATGATCAGAATAATGTTCGTACTTCCCGCTCTCATCGCGGTGCTGACCGGCTGCACGAGGAACCAGAGCCCTGTTATCGAAGAAGGCAAACTTGTCTCTATGTATGCCGATCTGTTATATCTGAGCATACCCGAAACAGGACAGCCGGAGACTGAAACTTACCCGGCGCGGCTTGATAGCCTCCTTCAGGAGTATGGAGAGACTCGGGAGAGATTCATCGATTCTCTCGAGTTGTACAGGGAAAAACCGGAACAATGGAAAATATTTATCGATAAGGTTATTGAGCAGCTGACATTGCGCCGCGATCAGCCTGATACGTCGTCGTAACTCCCGAATCCCACCGTGGATACGTAATACGGCGATAATTCCTTTCCGAGGTATGCAAGCACCGCCGCGATCACCCCGAAATCATCGAAATATCCCACCAGAGGAAGCATATCTGGGATTGCATCGAAGGGTACTAAAAAATATACCAGTGCCGCAACGACGAGTGTCTTCCTGTACCAGGGTACAATCCCGTCGCCCATAAAACGGAAGAGTGCAACGAGATGTTTGGCAAACCTCACCCCATGTCCGAGCGAGGCGAGCTTGCGGTCGAAGTTCTCCTTCACATATTCCTCTTTTTCATCGTACTCTTCCCTGGTTTCGGGGACGTCGAGATCATCGTAGACACCCCCGTTAAATTTTGAATTTTTCATTTGTACCTCCGCAAATATAGCTTCATTGGGCTTTTTTCAGCGTAAAGAAAAATCTTGTCCCGTTCCCCGGTTCGCTCTCGAACCATATCTCACCTCCATGGGCGCGGATAATCTCGCGCGAGATCCAAAGCCCGAGTCCCGATCCCTTGATGCCGCGCGTATCTTCCGATTCTATTCTTCCGAACTTCCTGAAAATCACCTCCTGCTTTTCGGACGGAATGCCGATGCCTTCATCCCGAACCGATACGAGTATCATAGATTCCGGATGTTCGGCGATCGTCAGCTCGATGATCCCTCCCTGCGGCGAGTATTTGACGGCGTTAGCGACTATGTTATGCAGGACCTGCCTGATCTTCTGCTCGTCTCCTTTTATGTAAACCAACCCCGGATCTATCGAATACTCGAGCCGGTGCTTATGAGAAAATGTAACGAGCGAAACAGCTTCATCGACCAGCGTCTGAATATTGACGATCTTGAAATGATAGGTCAGTTGTCCGGATTCCAATCTGGTGATCGAGAGTATCTCCTCCGCGAGGTAATTGAGCCGCATCGCCTGGTCGGATATGATCTTCAGATACTCAGCAACCCTTGGATCGGATCTGACGGTCTCGCGCCGCAAGAGCGATTTGGTGGCGAGAATGATGCTCGAAAGCGGAGAGCGGAAATCGTGCGACACGATGCCGAGGAACTCCGAGCGCATCCGGTCGAGCTGGGAGAGCTTGTCATTCGTGCGGTTCAATTCGTCAAAGAGCTTGGCATTCCTAATGGCGCTGCCGAGCTGCCCGGCAAGTGTCTCGAGAACAATCAGATCCGTCTTGTCGAAGGCGTTGATCAGTGTTTCTTCTATATTGAGGATCCCGAGAACTTCGTTGTTCGAGCTAAGCGGGATGGCCAACTCCGAATTCGTGTTGTGATATGCATGCGAGATATAGCGCTCGTCCTGACTCACATCGTTCGCAAGTAAGGTCTGATTATGTTCCGCTGCCCATCCGATGATCCCGTCTCCGACCCTCTGTCTGAATCCATGGGGAAGGAAGTCTATGTAACTCCCGGAATGCGCGACGAGCGTGAGATATTCTTTTCCGTTATCGGCGAGGAAGATCGTGACGTCGAAAAAGTTAAACGCCTTCTGGATGATCTCAGCGGCCGAGGAGAGAAGTTCGTGGAGGTCGAGCGTGGAACTAATCCTTCCCGCAATGGTGTTCACGAGTTCGATCTGGGTAAGTTTTTTGTCCACACTCTCAAAGAGATCCAGATTTTTAAACGAAACGGCGGTCTGCATTCCCACAAGCTTGGCAAAGGAGAGATCCTCCTGCGTGAATGTCCCCTCATCGGAACTCCCCCACATGAGCGTTCCCAGAATGTCTTCTCCTGCCTGCAAGGGGACGAGCATGAGTGAACGGATGCCGGCTTCCCGGAGCTTCCCTTCGAGATCCTCATGAAATTCCGGTGCGGAAGAGACGTCGACAATGACCGAAGACCTGTTCCGGACCACCCATCCGGGCATACCTGTCGCGATCGAGAAGTGCCTACTGTTGAATTCCGGATCGACGCCGGATGGACGTAAAACCTGAATATTATAAAAGGTATGCTTATTGTTCAGCAGCGAAACGGCTGAGAGCCGGGAACAGGGAAACATTCCGGTCACACCGGAAAGGACACCAACGACCTCATCTCTGGATCTCGCCGAGGCAAGTGCATGCACCCATTCCGCAAAAGGATCCACTTCGCGGGACTTACCTGCAAAACTTTCTACGATTCCACTCATATAGGATTAAATTATCCGTTCGAAATCGATTTTATGTTCGAGTAATTTATAACATTTTCGCCGGACGTTGCGATTGATATGAGAGCGACCTCCGGACCGGCGGTTTATTTGCCACCCTCTGAAGACTTTCTGATTTCCCCCACGATCACGGGAGATTCTCCGAGGCCGCTGAGTATCCGCATCGATCGGTCTGCATCGTCCTTTGATACAACCGCGATCAGTCCGATACCAAGGTTAAACACATTTCTCATCTCCTCCTCATCTACGGGACCGGTCTTTCTGATCAGGTCGAATACCGGAGGTTCATCCCAGGCAGCCCAGTCAATGTAGAGTCCCAGTCCGTCGGGGAGAATCCGCCTGGTATTGCCTACAATCCCGCCTCCTGTTATATGCGAGAATCCTGCCGGTTTGCTTGTGCGGATAAGTTCGCGGATCGGTTTCAGGTAAGAGCGATGTACTTTCAGTAGCTCATCTCCAATTGTACAGCCGAGTGTATCGATATAGTCGTCGACTCCGTACTTATCGAATAAAACCGAGCGCGCAAGAGAATATCCGTTGGTATGCAGTCCCGTTGAAGGAATCCCGATCAGTATATCGCCCGCCTGAATCGACGATCCGTTGATGATTCCGTCCCTCTCCACGATGCCGACAATCATTCCGGCCAGGTCATAGTCCTCATCTTTGTAGATGCCGGGCATCTCTGCGGTTTCACCGCCTATTAATGCGCATCCGTTTTCACGGCAGGCGGCAACGAATCCCTCCACCACTTCTGTAAACACCTTCGGATTTAATCTGCCCGCAGCGAAATAATCCATAAAAAAGAGAGGCGAAGCGCCGCAAACCGCAATATCGTTGACACAATGATTGACGAGGTCGCTCCCGATGCTATTATGGCGGCCCGTCATATAGGCAACTTTTAATTTTGTTCCTACCCCATCGACGCTCGAGACCAACACCGGTTCTTCAAATTCATTCTTTTCCAACCGATAAAAAGCGCCGAACAGTCCGATATCGGATAATACATTCTTTGAAAAGGTAGAGGAGATAAGAGTTCTGATGCTCTGAATTGAAGTGTCCGCTGCACCGATGTCGACTCCTGCGTCCCGGTAACTTTTTCCCAATGCAAACCCCGGAAAAAATGGAAGGAAATATTCCTAATGTGAGATGAAAGTAAACAGAAAGTCTCATAAAATCAAGGACTTGAATGTCTCAGGTCACTTCTCTATATTACATATTCATGTTTTTGTTCGGACTCTGGATATAAACAATGTACGTTAAACTTGGATCCGGGAATCAAGCCATCGGCGTGAATACCGTATTCTGCCTCGGCAGGAATTATGTCGAGCATGCGAAGGAAATGGGTTCGGAGGTCCCTGAGGAACCGGTAATATTTTTAAAACCAGCGACTTCCGTTTGCGACGGATCGAAGCCTATTCATCTGCCTGAGATGAAATCAGAGATTCATTATGAAGCGGAACTCGTGGTTCTGATGGACGATGTTCCGTCTCATGTTTCCGAGGAAAATGCCGATAGATATATTATGGGGTACGGCGTCGGACTCGATTTGACCGCACGGGATATCCAACAAAAGGCAAAAAAAGCCGGATTACCCTGGGCGCTCGCAAAAGGATTCGACAATTCCGCTCCCGTTTCGGCATTTATCGAACGAGAAGATGCCCGGATCACGGATGATACGCCCGTGCGACTGTTGTTGAACGGAACCGTCCGGCAACACGGGTTGATAGGTTCGATGATTTTCCCCATCCCCCGGATCATCGCGTTTCTCTCACGTTTTTTTACCATACGGCGGGGGGATTTAATTTTTACGGGCACACCGCAGGGTGTCGGTCCGCTAAAGCCAAACGATATTCTCGAGGTATCACTTGGCGATATAGTATCATTTTCAACAACCGTGCAGCGTATCTGATATGTCGAGAAGACGTCTTGTTGCTCTAGCGATCACCCTAATACCAATACTCCTCATTACGGCAACGTTTCTGTTTTTTACGTCCGGCTATGTCGCTACCGAAACCGCGGCAGAGCCCGAAACCGCATGGGCTTTCCCCACACTCGAGGATATTTACGCACCATTCAGTACAATCGAAACTGATCTCGATGGATATATCTGGCCTACCGATATTACACAAACGATGACTTCGGCTTTCGGTGAATTCAGGACTACCCATTTTCACGCCGGCATCGATATCAGCACGCATGGGCGCATCGGAGCTCCGGTTTTCGCTTCACGCAGCGGGTTTGTCGAACGTGCGGGCGTATCGCCATTCGGTTACGGGAAATATCTCGTCCTCCGGCATAGCGACGGTTATATGACGCTGTACGCGCATCTCGACAAATTTCATGATGCAATCGAGGAACGCGTCTACGGGATGCAGCTCGAGCGGAATTCGTACAGCATCGTCGTCTATTTTGAAAGAGATGAATTTATATTTGAACAGGGCGAGGTGATCGCACGCTCCGGAGCAACAGGTTCCGGTCCACCTCACATACACTTTGAAATACGCGATACGAACGACAATCCGGTCAACCCGAAATTTTCGCGGGGTATCGCTATCAACGACAAGACTCCTCCGGTATTCAACCGTATTGCTTTTATACCGGTCGATGAATTTGCCAAGATCAACGGCAGTATCAATCAAACCGGATATCAGGCAACTCA
Organism: uncultured Ignavibacteriales bacterium; assembly: GCA_964495085.1. Taxonomy (GTDB): domain Bacteria; phylum Bacteroidota; class Ignavibacteria; order T3Sed10-11; family T3Sed10-11; genus CAZBUK01. Next base: position 43,522 of record CAZBUK010000014.1, on the reverse strand, counting down.
GTTACGCCAGGGTTCGTTCGATCTGCGCAGAAAAATAGAAATTACAGGAACCGTCGGACTCGCGGTGGACGTCACCGACAGCAATAACGATACCTGGTACCGCCACGGAATTTACGGCCTCGAAATGTCCATCGGCGATAGCGTGGTTTTCTCGATGCGTTACAACCGGTTCCCCGAGGCCCACACTCACCAGGTTCGTCTTCACTACGACAACGATCTTCTGAGAATCGGACAGGGCCGTTTCCAGAAATTATTTATCGAGGAAGGCAACATGCTCCCGTTCTATGAACGGTTGCCGCACGGGAGCGGACTCATCAACACCGGGGATCTCGATGAGGGACTTCACCCATTTTCCGTTTCCGCATTCGACTTTGCCGGGAATGAATCGATCCTCCGTGGCCACCTCTCGGTCGTTCACAACCGTCTACCGGCGGTACAATCCGTCGAGCGGATCGATCCTGCCGGGCTCGTTCAAACCGACCGGTTCGGCATCAACACTACACTCTTCCGCGATATACTGATCGTGAAGATAATAAATCCGGATCCGCTGGATGATCATATGTTGATCGTATCCAACGGTGAGAGTCACTTCCGTGTGCCGATCGAGGCGGCCGGCAATGAGTTGCGCGGACGATTGCGGCTGCGGGCCACAACGGAACCGGACTGGCGTGTAACTTACATTTCCGGCGACGAATATTCGGAGTCAATACAGACCGTCTATTCGGTGCTCCCGGAAGAGAAAGGCATTATCCGGACCGGTAGCAACGATCTTACCATCGCTTACGAGAAAGGAGCAGTCTATGCACCGCTCTTCTTTACGATCTCGAAGACTGATTCCGAGGCTGAGTCCTATTATACGCTCTCTCCCCCGGGAATCGTTCTGGCCGGCGGTATGAGGATCGAGTTGCCTGTTCCGGAGGGTCTCGAGCCGGTCGATCGTACAGTCCTATACGCCCGCGAAGGCAGCCGATGGTCGACTCTGAGCACGCATCGCGACGAAGAGCGCAGGACGATCATCGCCCATGCGCGTCGACTCGTCACCGATCTGACCGTAGCGGTCGACACCATACCTCCGGTGATCGATAACGTCATAGTGGAAGGAAACCGGAATCTCCGTATCCGATTCCGGTTGTCCGACGACCAATCGGGCATCGATCACCGTTCGTTGCACATGAAGCTGAACGACGATATCCTGATCGGGAGATATGATCCCGATCTCGCTTCAGTGATATTCCGAGCCAATGAACAGGTAGCGCCGGGCGAATACGATCTTTCGATCGACGTGAACGACCGTGCGGGCAATCCGGCCGGCTACCGCAGAAATATTATCATCAGATAATAACCCGGTGCCGATGCGGGAATATACGTTCCATTGAACAGTACTTGGAAACTCTCAATTTAATCTAACGCAAAGTTACCGCGACAGAAAACTCACGGTCACCCGGAACCGGATTCAGTGTACATACCGTAGCACGACTCCGGCTGCCTCATTCGACCTATCCATTCAGGTTCCCATTATAGCGGAATCAGAGTATAAACGATCATGGAAGAACCGATTTCTCAGATGAAAGAACTGCCCAAAGCATATTCACCGACAGAAACCGAATCCCGCTGGTACGCCTACTGGATGGATCAGAACCTCTTCCACGCAACACCCGATCCAGGTAAAAAACCATATACGATCGTCATCCCTCCTCCAAACATAACGGGCGTCCTCACGATGGGCCACGTGCTGAACAATACCATCCAGGATGCATTCATCAGATGGAAGCGGATGCAGGGTTTCCGGGCGTGCTGGATACCGGGAACCGATCATGCCGGCATCGCGACACAGCATGTCGTGGAGCGCTCGCTCCGCAAAGAGGGGATATCCAGGTACGATATCGGCAGGGAAAAATTTCTGGAACGGGTCTGGGAATGGAAGGAACAGTACGGCGGCACGATCATTCGGCAGCTTCGCCGTCTCGGCGCCTCGTGCGATTGGGAACGCGAACGATTCACCATGGACGAAGGCCTCTCGAACGCGGTACAGGAAGTCTTCATCCGCCTATTTGAAAAAGGGCTCATATACCGCGGAAAGTACATCGTTAACTGGTGCCCGAACGATCACACCGCTATCAGCGACGACGAGGTCGACCGGACCGAGACCAACGGACATCTTTGGCATATTAAATACCCGCTTAAGGATTCGACCGAATATATCGTCGTAGCGACCACCAGGCCCGAAACCATGCTGGGCGATACCGCAGTCGCGGTGAACCCGAGCGACGAACGGTACAGATCGCTCGTCGGAGCGAGAGCAATCCTGCCGATCGTCGATCGGGAGATTCCGATCATCGCCGATCAATTTGTCGATCCGGCGTTCGGTACCGGACTCGTCAAGGTAACGCCCGCTCACGATCCCAACGATTTCGACATAGGGCAAAGGCACAGTCTCGATCAGATCGTGGTCATGGATACCTCGGCCCGGATGAACGAGCGTGTTCCTGAAAAATACCGGGGTATGGACAGGTACGAATGCCGTAAAACTCTCATACAGGATCTGAAAGCCCTCGGGCTGATCGATAAAATCAGCGATCACACCCTCACCGTCGGAAGATGTTACCGCTGTAAAACCATCATAGAGCCGTATCTCTCAGATCAGTGGTTCGTCAGAATGAAACCGCTTGCAGAGCCTGCGCTGAAAGTCGTACTTGAAGGAAAAATCGGATTCTATCCTGACCGGTGGGTAAAGACCTACGAGCACTGGATGAACAACATCCGGGATTGGTGCATCAGCAGGCAACTCTGGTGGGGACACCGGATTCCGGTCTATTACTGCGACGAATGCAACGAAATGGTAGTGGCGCGGAATAAACCGGACGTCTGCCCATCCTGCGGCGACCGGAACATCAGCCAGGATGAAGACGTCCTCGATACCTGGTTCTCCTCCTGGCTCTGGCCTTTCTCGACACTCGGCTGGCCCGCGGAGAACGAAGATCTTCGATATTTTTATCCGACGAACACGCTCGTCACCGGACCCGATATTATTTTCTTCTGGGTCGCCCGTATGATCATGGCCGGTCTGGAATTCAGAGGCGCGATCCCGTTCAATGCCGTTTACTTTACCAGCATCGTTCGCGATATCGAGGGGAGGAAGATGAGTAAATCGCTCGGCAATTCTCCCGATCCTCTCGATGTCATCGACGAATACGGAGCCGATGCGCTCAGGTTCACGGTTCTCTATCTGGCTCCGCTGGGACAGGATATTTATTACTCCAACGAGAAATGCGAGATCGGAAGGAACTTCGCCAACAAGATTTGGAACGCGGCAAGATTTCTGCTGATGAACAAACAATCGATAGGCTACGACCCGTCGAAGGCGAATCTGCACAAGGACCCGATCGACGACTGGATACTCAGCCGTCTGCATACGACCATAGGCGCCTTTACCGGTGCGCTCGACCGGTATCATATCAACGAAGCCACCAAAATACTATACGATTTCATCTGGCACGATTACTGCGACTGGTACCTCGAAATGATCAAACACCGGTTCTATAATTCCGATGAGCCGGAGATCCGTACATCAACGCTTGCCCGGGCGCTCGATATTTTCGAGACGGCGCTCGTGCTCCTCCATCCGGTCATGCCGTTCATTACCGAGGAACTCTGGTGGGCGATCAGAGAGCGAACCGACGGCGACAGTATCATGGTCGCTCAGTGGCCTTCCGCGATTCCCGAGTTGATGCATCCCGACGCGGAGCGGGAAATCAATACCCTTCAGACTATCATAGCGGCCATCAGAAGTATACGCGGAGAAATGAACGTACCTCCTTCCGCGGAGACCGAACTGCATGTGCGAACGGCGGGAAGGGACCAGCGGCTGATCCTCGAACGCCATCAAGCGTACATCAAACGGCTCGGGAAGGTTTCGACGATAACACCCGGGCCCGATATTGAACGCCCCCCCTACTCGGCAAGCGCCGTCGTGAACGGGAATGAACTCTACCTCCCCCTCAAGGGTATTATCGATCTCAATGTGGAGCGAAAAAGACTCGTCAGAGAGATCGACCGGCTGGAGAAAGCGGTATCAGGAGTCGAGAAGAAATTGCTCAATGAACAGTTCCTCTCCCGGGCTCCCGGCAATGTGATCGAAAAGGAGAAGGAGAAACTGACCTCGTTCAACGTGGCGCTCGAGAAACATAAGTCGAATTTACAGATACTCGCCGGGTAAACATAGATTAATCGGACGGAATTTCTTATATTTTTCCAATATCGATGTAAGTGCAAACCCGTTTTCCGTACGATGACGACAATACCGGATGGAGACAAAAGAACAGATAGCACGCTGTATCGACCATACGCTGCTCAAAGCCGACGCAACCATCTCCGACATCGAGAAACTCTGCGGCGAAGCACGCGAATATTCATTTGCGAGTGTATGCGTGAATCCGTCTTTTGTACCGGTATGCGCGTCACTTTTGGCGGACACGGAGGTGAACGTGTGCACCGTCGTCGGATTTCCGCTCGGCGCGACGTCAACCGAGGCGAAAGCCGCCGAAACGGTACAGGCGATTCGCGACGGAGCGCGCGAAATCGATATGGTCCTGAATATCGGACGCTTGAAATCGGGCGATCACAACTTCGTCCGGAGCGATATTTCCGCAGTTGTTCGTGCGGCGCATTCGTCGGGTGCGATCGTCAAAGTCATCATTGAGACTGTTCTCTTGTCCGAAGCCGAGAAGGTGACCGCCTGCGAAGCCGCGGTTGCGTCAGGAGCGGATTACGTGAAAACGTCAACAGGATTCGGCCCGGGCGGCGCTTCCGTCGCTGATATCAGACTTATGCGTAAAGTTGTCGGACCGGATATCGGCGTCAAAGCTTCAGGCGGCATCAGGACCAGAGAAGATGCCGAAGCGATGCTCGCAGCCGGGGCTACACGAATAGGAGCCAGTGCAAGCGTCAACATCGTCCGAGGCGAGGGCAAAACTGTATCGAACTATTGACGGATGCTCTTCGATACCGGTTTACCTGCTTTGCGGCAGCCCAACTAAATCGGAATGAATCTTCGAATCGTTTCCATCGATATGCGCTCCTTCGCCATCCTGTCGACTTTATACGGACTTCTTCTCCTTGCAGGGTGCTCGGCGCCGCCGGTGATCACCGAGAGGCCGCAAGATGACTTTTTTCCAGAAACGGTAATTACGTCAAGGGAAGATACCGTACGCATCAGATCGGTAGAAGAGATTCTCGCCGAATAGAGCTTACCGGAGTAACCGGATTGAGAAGTCGGCTTCTCGGTTCAACTCGGCGCGTACAAGCTGCCGCGGAATGCAGAGCGGGCGCAGAGAACCGCGCAGCAAAGATTCGGAGAGCTCGAGACCGTTGCCGAGTTCGATCCCGAGGAGAACCTTTATAAGATTACGGTGGGTCCTTTCGGGACCAATGAGCAGGCACGCGCATTTCGCGACCGGATCGTCCGTCAGTATCCGAAGGACTACAACGACTCATGGATAGTTCCGATCACTCAAAAGCAGAGAAGACTATGAATACGGAACGGATTAAAATCATTTCCGGAATTTTTATGATGACCCTGATCCTGATCGGGTGTTCGTCAAGGGAAGCGGTCCGGGAGGAAGCCTCGGCGCGCCACGCGGAGGCAATGAATGAATACGAAAAATCATTCGATACGGCAGAGCACAATACGCCGTTTAAACTCAAAGAGGAGTCCAAACCGCAGCAGACGGCGGATATGTTCGTGTTTCCCGATACCGAGCCCCCGGGTGAGCAGGAATACGCGCAGGGATTCCGGATACAACTCTATTCGACCACCGATATGGAAGCCGCTCAGGAGGTTTATATGGTCGCGGATTCCCTGTTCTCGGATCAGTGGATATATATAGTGTTCGAGGTTCCGTTTTATAAGGTGAGATTGGGAGATTTTCAGACGAGGCCGGATGCAAACAAATCCCTCGCGAGAATCTCACGACTCGGCTTCAGAGAAGCCTGGATAGTTCCTGACAGAGTTATAAAAGATCCCCCGGAGAAAATCATCGAGACGGATCTGCCCGATATGAACCAGCGATAACTGCCGGTTTAATTTTCCGGCTCTTGTTCCGAATCCTGGATCCTCTCCCCTCCAAAATCGAGATTTATTCCATCGACCGTCCAACGCGCACGCACCCGCACCGTATCGGGATACACCGTGAACGGCGCAGAACCCCGGAATGGAAATATCTCGCCGAAATCGTATTCCCCTCCCGCGGCATTGTCCCTGAATCCCCAAAGCGTATAGGTACCCTGCGGTATCCGTTCAAGGCTGTATGGTCCGGGACTTCCGATAGTTACTCCGAAAATTTCAGGTTCACGCCCCTGAGGTACTCGTTCCGCTTTTACGGTGTAAGGTGACTGATCGTTCGCCCTGACCGATCCCTCAATCGTCCCCAGCAACGCACGGTCGATGGTGGTGAACGTGCTCATATACAGGCTATCTTCGTGCACAAGTCCGTCAACGGGGGGGAGACTATCCATCCGGACTGCGATCGTATATTTCATCAGACTCTCGAGACGGTTCAGGGGGACAATTGCAAGTGTCGATTCATCTCTCCAGGCATACCGGACGTCAACGGCTATGTTGTTCGTATCGGAAACGGAGACAAGGAGTTCCGGAATTTCGGAATAGACGGGGACTGAAAATTGGATCGCGATTTCCGGGTCGAGATGTATCTGAGTCGAGTTATTTGCGGGAAAGAGATAATCGATTCCCGCGGGCGCTCCGGGCTTTTCCGGATTCCCCCGGAATACCGTACGCCTCGAATCGGGAAGCAGCACATTTCCGAAACGATCGGCCGCATCCGTAGATATCGTCAGTACGTATTCGACGGTATCCTGGGCTTCGGTGAACAGGAAAAACTCGGTGGGCGTTTGCCTCCGCGCGGAGACCGCATAAACGGGGAGAACTTCCGTGGTGTCGGAGGCATGCACGATCGTAAAGGTTTCCGGCACAGCGAAATCGGGATCCATCTGTTTGCTGAAACGAACGACGATCCGGCTCCTGTTATCCGCGGTGACGCGGGATACGAACGGTTCGGTGAGATCGGGTTTGTGAACCCGTACGATCACACCGGAATACTCGGGAGACTCCTCGGTTATCGATATATCGTTCCTGTACACTCCGTAAGCATCGTTCAACCTGTCGTAGAGTCTGTTCCTGAATTGATCCCGTACGGCGAGAATGCGATATGTACCGAATCGTAGATACGGCAGTCTGAAGCTGCCGTCGGTACCCGATTGGGTTATATAGTCCGGTTCGACCTCGGCGGGGTTGAGCGTATCGGCATGAACCGAATCGGCAAGCAGGAATGCAAATATATATATGCCCGCCGGTTCTCTATCGATCACCCGCCCCCCTATCACTCCTATATCGATCTCCGGACCGGTCGAGAATGCGAGCGTGAAGGAATCGCTCATGCGCGTTCGCTCGCGTGTATCGTGCACATCGCTCCCCACGGTCACCGAATATGTAGTATTCACACGGAGAGAGTCGTAGAATTTCAGCTCGACATCTCTTCCCCGCCATACATATTCGAGATCGGGGATAACCGGCGAAATAAATAATGATTGCTGAAAGCTGTTGCGATCCACATGCTTATTAAAACTGAATCTGATCGTCAGGGTTTTTACGCCGACGGAGTTCGGCTCGGGGAAGATCCCCACGATCTCAGGAGGCGTCACATCCTTCGGACCTCCATCGGGGGATGTGGGATTGGCGCATCCGGCCCACGCAAGCATCAATATCGAAATCAAGCTGAGCTGAAAAAGGTGACGAATGAACCGTGCCGGCGGAACCATACGACTGAAATGCAAGTTTTAACCTATATAATATGGAGGACGAATCAATATAAATAAATTCACACTTATCATAAATAGGGAGGCATGTATGAGAGGCTTGACTGTTGTGCTGATGATCTTCCTTTTTGTCGGACTTGCCGACACTCAGGAGAAACCCGGGAATAAGGAAGTAACCCTAAAAGTGAGTGGAATGATGTGCGGCTCATGTGAAAAGAAGGTGGAAAAAGCTGCGAAGGCCGTGGAAGGCGTGGAGTCGGTCAAAGCGACCCACGCAGAAGGCGAAGTAAAAATAATGCTTACCGGCCCGACATCACTGGAAACACTTGAGGCTGCGATCAACGAAACCGGTTTTAAAGTCGTGAAGGAAGGCAAGAAAGAGAAGCGAAAAAAGGACGGAGAGAAGAAATCGGGCTAAGTTCACGCCTCGAAATACATAGAATCGGATAATCCGGAATTCGAAATCAGATGTCGGAACATGCGAACGGGATACTGCATGTTCCGGTTTTCGAATTCCGGATTTTTATTCCAATGCACGGGGCGGATCACCTGCCGCGAGATCTCTTTCATCCGAATAGTCGAGAAGGTTGAGTGCATAATCTTTCGGCAGCCAGATTATCCGGTCTACCTCGTCGTTTGCCTCGAATTCCCTCTCCTCCAATACCTTCATATGCCAGTAGCGGACCTCCTTCGGTTTTCCATCGATACTATAGCTGAGCGTTCCGGCATAATCCAGTGGTTCCACGCGGCAAGCAGTCTCTTCCTCGACCTCACGCACTGCCGCCCGGATCCACTCCTCTCCCCTTTTCAGCTTGCCTTTCGGGAGAGACCAATCGTTATGACGCGGCCGGTGCACGACTGCCAGGAGCTTCTCACCTCCGGTATCCTTCCAGACCAATCCTCCGGCAGCCCGGATTATTTGATCTTGCATTGCCATCCGAGATTTTCTACAGGGTAAAGTATACTTCTTGCGTCGCTTGCCATGGAATTTAACACAACCATGCACATTTTCCAAAACCTATGATTTTTTATTGAGAGGTGCAATAGTATTCTCCCTGTCATTTTGATAAATATGCATGATCCGGATTTAAGATCGCGAATAAAATCTGAGCAGAATGTTATCTTGTCGAAGCGAAAACCGGGAGTGATGACGAACCGTCTATCCTTCGGGTATGAAATCAAAGCGGCGCTCCGTGGCGCCGCTTTGATTTATTTCAGGAAATTTACAGAGACTTGTCGGAATCCATTCTTACAACGATGCCTGAATGAAGACCAGGACAAACAGGGCGATCGTCTCGACGACGCCGATGGTCATCAGGTAGTTACCGAATCCCTGTCCGGTCTCGGCCAGAGCGTCCGCACCCGCCGCACCCGCCTTCCCCTGAAACCATGCCGATGCCCCCATCGCGATCCCACCGAAGATTCCGGCGCCGAGCATAGCCGGCCAGCCGACCATCGTCGCCCCTGCGAGCACCGCATCGTCGATCGATCTGATCATAATGTTCATAAGGATCATACCGTAAACGGTCTGGGACAACGGGGCGCCGATAAACGTTATCAGAATGAACGGCGCAGCCTTCTCCTGGGCAAAACATTTTTTCCACGCACCGATCGCCGCCATACCGGCAGTTCCTGTGCCGAGAGCCGAACCGACCGCAGCAAGTCCGAGTGCAGCAGCCGCCCCCGCTTTACCGAGTGCCGCCATGAGTTCCAATTCCATACATATTCTCCGTTTATGTTCGATTGTAAAGTAGATTTTATTTCTTATAAACCAACGTCGGGCAGAGCGCTATGCACTCAGCTTTCGGAATCCGCTTTGTGTGCAAACGGTCTGTACTCCGTACCCGTCCACTGCATACCGAGATGGGTCGCAAACTCGAGGGTATTCAACCGGATGCCGTGCACGAGAACTCCCATGATAGCCAGTAATATGTTCAGGGTGTGTGCGAAGAACAGAAGCAGTGAGGCGCCCAATCCCGCAAAAATATTTCCGAAGCCGATATCCAGCGCGATCTCATTGAACGCATTCCCGACCGCATACGTCGCCATTCCGACGGCGAAGAGACGAATGTACGAGATGACGTCGACGAAATTTCCGACCAGGTTTAACGGCAGCATCGCATGGTTAAACCATTCGATCTTGATCCGCCGTACCGGTGTCATAAACAAGACGATAAAGAGAACTCCTGCCGCCAGCACGTAGTACATAATCGCCGGAAATTCGTGGCCGATGACCATATTGCGAGCAAGAAAGAACATCGTCCAGGTCGTCATGATCCATCCGAGATGCGCCAGGCTTACCGTAGTGTTCAGGTATCGAATTACGTTCCACCCGTGGGCTATCGTGAGATGAATCGCCCCGATGAGGAAGCAGAGGAACATGATATTGTCCTGGTCGGTCAGCCAATCGATCCTGAGAATCTCAAGGGGAGCCGGCAGCAGATCGTTTACTCCGAAATATTGCCCGGTCAGCATTCCCCAGATTATTGTTCCGATGCTCATGACGTAGAGCAGCGTGAAAACAAGTTTCGGTTTGTCCGGAAATTTCTTTCTGCCGAAGTAAGTCAGGCCGAGAAAGACGAGGCCGTATCCAGCATCCCCGACGATCATCGCAAAAAACAGACTGAAGAACAGCAAGAATACCGTGCTGATATCGACTTCCCTATACCCGGGAACAACGCCGATAAATTGCAGAACCGGTTTAATGGGACGTACCCAGGAGGGATTTTCGATCTTTGTCGGAATCCTGTCCGTATCCCCGGGTTCCTCCACGAGCAGACCCCAGCCGTTCGCAGCCGATGCACGTCTCAACTCTTCCACATCTCTGACCGGACAGAATCCGCGCAGGTAGATGAGCGATTGCTCGATTCCCAGACCCTCGCGGGCCTCAAAAAACTGTACATTATCGTCGATCGATTGCAGGAATTTTCGAACCGATTTTCCGTAGAGCGTATACCCGGCGATAGTTCTGCGATCCGATTCGATCAAGCGATTGAGCTCTCGTATAGTATGCTTAGCCGTATCGAGCGAATGCGCCGGTATCTGAATCTCCTCTCCTGCGATGTCGATCTCCCCGCGGGCTATGACAGCAAAATATACCGAATCCTTATCCCGCTGGAACTCCCGGATAATGAAATTTCCCGATATCGTTTCGAACTGCTTCCTCCCCGCCCTGTACAGTCGAATGTCAACACCCTGTTCCCGCATCGCTCTGACATCCGATGGATCGAAATTACCAAACGGCTCGAGCTTTTCAACCTCCCGCTTCCAATAACTTAATTCCTCTTCCCTCGACTTGATCCTTCCGGCAAGCTGCAGGATGTTCCCGACGACTTCCTCGACGGGTTCGGTCGGTTTTCCGATCGGGGTAAGCTCGCCGGAAAATTCTTCGAGCAAATTCGCTGCTAGCCGGACATCGCGCAGCCTGTTCCGTGCCGCCTCCAGGTCCGCGCCCTCCGGGTCGCGGATATGCTCCAGATGCAGCACGCCCACCTGTTGCAAGGCACGGAGAGCTTCATCCCGCTCCGCTTCGCGGCAGAGGAGCGTTACCTTTTTCATTTTGACGATCATGTCGATGCCTCCATCGCAAGGGATTTACCTTTGGCGATCTTCGATCGTGCAACCTCTCCGGTCTGCTGATCGCCAAGAAATATCCGTATCACGCGAATATTCTCTCTGGCACCGGGTATTTTCACCTTCTCGAAAAGGTTTACGCGCTGGCTTGTTGTCCGGAGTTCTGCGCTGAGGAGCCGCAGCTCCTCCCGGAGCGTCAGAATCTCAAGACTCAGCGATATCAACTCCTCGATGATTTTAATCGCATCGTCGATCCAGGCGGGAGTCGTAAACAGATCGGGTTTCGTTCTCTTGAAGACAACGCCTTCAAAGATGGGAATCGATACGCCTGCGATATTGCCCGTCGTTGTCTTGACGGTTTCCACCCGGATGAATTCGGCGGGATCTGGCGGTTCGGAGAACAGGCGGACCCACGAGCCGAGTTCAGTGCGCATTTTTTCCAAGCGGTCTTCCACCTCGGATATGCGATGCTCGAGATTACGGACCTCCATCTGGAGCTGCTGCTTTTTCAGTATCAGCGTCGGAAGATACCGTTCGAATCGCTTGAGCGAATCGCGCTGTTTTTTCAGCTCGTTTTTTGTGTGCTTAATCTTTGCCATGCATTCAGAATATCCTTAGACAGCCTCTTTGTGCGGGACCTTCGCATCGGATTTCGACAGCGCTTCCTTGTCGGGCCAGAACGTTTCTATCAGTTTCGTCGGGATGCCGGTTTCGACCGGGTCGAAACAATCGGCGAGGATAGTCCAGCCGAGATCGAGTGCTTCCTCGAGCGGGATATTCACCGACAGGTCCATCATCTCTTCCTCGAACCGCTTTCCGTACTTGAGCAATTTCGTATCCCACACGCTCATGCGGAAGCCCATCGCCTGTTTCTCGAGCGTATCGCGGTACTGTGCAAAGAGCTGCAGCATGCTGTTCATGAGCGTCCGGTGGTCTTCGCGCGTTTTTCCGTTCACGAATTGCTTTAACCGGCTGAGCGAGCCGAACGGCTCGATCCTCCCGTTGCGCAGATAGAACTGCCCTTCGGTTATATAACCGGTATTGTCGGGAACCGGATGCGTGACGTCGTCGCCCGGCATGGTAGTGACGGCGAGGATCGTGATTGAGCCCGCGCCTTCGAAGTCGACCGCCTTCTCATAACGTGCTGCGAGCTGGCTATACAGGTCTCCGGGATAGCCGCGGTTCGAGGGTATCTGCTCCATGGTTATGGCGATTTCTTTCAGCGAATCGGCAAAATTGGTCATATCCGTAAGGAGGACCAGCACCCGCTTCCCCTGGAGAGCGAACTGCTCCGCGACGGCAAGCGACATGTCGGGAATGAGCAGGCACTCGACCGTCGGATCCGATGCGGTGTGTATGAACATAACCGCTCGGGTCAGCGAACCGTGTTCGTCGAGCGTATCGCGGAAGAAGAGATAGTCGTCATGCTTGAGTCCCATACCTCCCAGAATGATGATATCCACCTCTGCCTGAAGTGCGATGCGGGCGAGTAATTGATTGTAGGGTTCGCCTGCAACCGAAAAGATCGGAAGCTTCTGCGATTCGACGAGCGAGTTGAACAGGTCGATCATCGGTATGCCGGTGCGGACCATATTGATGGGTATGATTCGCTTGGCGGGATTCACCGAAGGACCTCCGATCGGGATCATATTCTGCGTCAGCGTAGGACCTTTATCGCGCGGCAGACCGCTTCCGGTAAAAATCCGTCCCAGAATCGCATCGGAAAACGAGACTTCCATAGTCCTTCCCAGAAAACGGACCTCGGCATCGGTCGATATCCCGCGGCCGCCCGCGAAGACCTGAAGCGAAACCAGGGGACCCTCGATCCGGATGACCTGCGCAAGCGAAGTGCCGTTCGCCGAGGCGACCGAGGCAAGACTTCGGTACGTGATGTCGTTCGCTTCGACCGTGATGACGTTGCCGGCGATGCTTTTAATTCTTGTATATACTTTATGCATTGACTATAACCTCCGCGAGCATACTGTCGATGGACGCCTCAAGATTTTTAAATTCTCCGTCCTCCATCGCTATGCGGTTCCAGTCTTTGGTGAGCTGGGTCAGCCGCTGGAAGAAGAGACGGGCATCCTCTTTTTCGGTAAAATTAAAATGGGATTGTAGTATATGTACGATTTTCCCGAAGACATATTTCTGACGGTCGGCGCCTGTGGCTGCGTCGATCTCATGGTATGCATCCTGCTGCAGATAGGCGTTGTCCGTATACTCCGCTTTGAGATAATCCATGAAGTCCTCGATCGAGGTACCTTCCTCGCCGACCACCTTCATCATCTGGTTCACTTCATTCCCTTTCTGGAGGAGCCTCCTTGCGGTAAGCACCAGCTCGTCACGAACGACGCTCGGATACTTACTCCAGCTTTCGAGCGGGTCGATCGCGGGATAGCGTCGGGCGTCGGAACGCTCGCGAGAGAGTCCGTGGAATGCCCCCACGACCTTGAGTGTACTCTGCGTCACCGGTTCTTCGAAGTTACCACCTGCGGGACTGACCGTTCCGCCGATCGTGACAGATCCGAGCGACCCGTCGTTCAATTTCACGATCCCGCCGCGCTCATAGAATGCGGCGATCACGGATTCGAGATATGCGGGGAATGCTTCCTCGCCGGGAATTTCCTCGAGACGGCCGGATACTTCGCGGAGGGCTTGCGCCCACCTCGACGTCGAATCGGCGAGCATAAGAACGTTGAGTCCCATCTGTCTGTAATATTCAGCTATCGTAACCGCGGTATACACCGATGCTTCCCGTGCTGCCACCGGCATCGAGCTCGTGTTGCAGATGATGAGCGTTCGATCCATCAGACTCTTCCCCGTTCGCGGATCGGTTAGATTGGGAAATTCGCGAAGTGTCTCTACCACCTCGCCGGCCCGTTCTCCGCATGCCGCGATGATGACGATATCGACGTCCGCATACCGGCTGGTGATCTGCTGAAGAACTGTTTTGCCTGCACCGAACGGACCGGGGATACAGTACGTACCACCGCGTGCTACCGGGAAGAGCGTATCTATTATCCTCACCTTGGTGGTCAGAGGTTCCACCGGTCTGAGCCGCTCACGATAGCATTTTATCGGAACTTTTACCGGCCAGTTTTGTACCATACGGATTTCAAACAGCTGCGACTTTTTATCCTTTATCCGTGCGATGGTCTGGACGATGGTATAGTCGCCGGCTTCGACGATCTCTTCGACTGTGTACCTTTCACTGAAATGGAAAGGTACCATGATTTTGTGGCTGAAGATGCTTTCCGGCACCGATCCCAGAATATCGCCCGCGTATACCGTATCGCCCTTCTTGACTGACGGGGTGAACTTCCATATTCTCCCGGTGTCGAGAGCATTAAGATATACGCCGCGTTGCAGAAAAAATCCGCATTTTTCAGCTAATTCGGGGAGGGGATTTTGTAAGCCGTCATATATCTGCGATAGGAGTCCGGGACCCAACTCAACCGAGAGCAGCTCACCGGTGAATTCCACCTTATCTCCCACGGAGAGACCGGTGGTGTCCTCGAACACCTGCAGCTCGGCATAGACACCCCTGATCCGTATCACCTCCGCCTTCAACCGTACATCGTCGCTGAACATGGCATACCCGACCTCGTTCTGGACGACCGGTTTCACAAATTCAACCGTGATAAGGTTACCGTTCACTCCGATGATTTTCCCGATGTTCATATTCATTACCATTCGTACTTTCCGGATCTAATTATATACTCACGTTATTGACTATATCATTCACCTTCCGCCAACCCGCTTCATCCGTCATCGCTGTCCATCTTTCAAGTATCTGCAATTGCAAACCGTACGCAAACACGTCATCGATGCCGTACCTGTTTTTCGCAGCGAGGTCGTCGAGGATGCTCCAGCGGATGCGATCAAGCTCCCTTTCCCGTTCCAACGGGTTCTGCTTCGCGAGGGCTTCCGCGATCTCCTCCTGCACCCGGACCGAATGCTCTCCGTACTGCTTCAGGTACGGTTTACTCTCGATTCCCGTCTTCGAACCTCTGTATTTTGCCACTGCGTTTCTGAGCTGAGTTTCAAGACTTATCCATGATCGGGTAAAATCCGTGGGATGCTCGATCGGGTCTCCGGCGAGCAGTGCGCGGAGCTCATCTTCGTGCGGTTTGGTTAGGATTCCCTGGGAGGAAAAGAGATACCGGGACGATGAGAACGGCGGTTTGCCGCCGAACGTCAGCATCGGGAGACTGGCGACCAGGTAATAATACATAGCGCCTTATTCCCCGGTGCTTATATGATCGGTTTCTTCGGCCACCCTGAGGATGATTTCAGATAGGTGAGGTCTGATCAGCTTGCTTAATTCCTCGGCGATCGCTTCACGGGTGAAATCGTGGTATGCATCCTCGTCGACGAACGATACCTTGAAGCCCTTCTCGATTCGCTCGTCGAGTTTTATTTCAACCCCCTGGATAAGCTGTTTGCGGTACTGTTCTGCAAAAAACGCGATCAGCCGGCTTTCGTCGTTCGGGCTGATGAGGAGGTTAACCCGCCGTTGCTCACGCGCCGAGGTAACGTATGTGTCCGCCATCTTGAGCAGCATTTCTTTAATGACATCCTCGGTCATCTCAGCATCGACGGATTTGAAAACGAGGCTGGAGAGAATATCGTGAACAGCCTGCCCTACCTTGATAAGCAGGTCTCTTCCGGCCTGTTCGAGGGTCTTGATGCTGCGTTCGGTGAATGCTTTCGATTCGCGGTCGGCTTTGGTCAGTATCGACTGGGCTTTTTCTTCGGCTTCTTTTGATATTTTTACGGCTTTTTCTTCTGCCTGACGGATAATTTCGTGCGACTGTTGTTCAGCTATATCGATCCCGTCTTTTTTGATCTTCTCGATCAGGTGCTGCAGTTCTTCTGCCATTATGTTCCTCTATAAGGTAGTATACCGGTCGGTAAGAAATGATTGAATACTTCGGTCGGCGTGCAGCGTACGAAATTGCGAGAGTATTTTACGGAAAGTGACCTGATTCGCGGCCGGCGCCGCACCCTCGGTATCCCGGGACATTCGGTGAGATTTTCGGGGGTTGCCACTTACGCTCTTCTTCCCCTCTACGACTCAGCACCAGAAAACGCTTAGACGGATCAACGCAATATTTGGCAATGCATTAAAGTGATCTAAGGTTTATAGGAGGATAAGTTCGATCATAACTTATCCCGACGCAATTTTACAAATCGACCGAAACGTTATTAAAAAAAGATAGTTTAGTGTTAAATTTTACAACAATTATCTGAATGATAAAAAACATTTCCCTCGAATGCAATAAGCTTTAAAGCGTATTTTGAAAATAAAAATACCGATTTTAAACTCTATTCGCGTAGTTTTTTGACATCGAGTCCGGAGATTAGTTTTTGGAATTAAATTGTTTGGAGTTAGTATGTGCAAACATTACGGACTAGCAGGCTCGTGCCGTAAAAACTCGAAACAGTATATCCTTTACCTGTATCGATCGAAGCTTATTCCGGTTCGAGATGCATGGTTAACTCTATGCCCAACCGAATGCGGACTTCCTCTTCTATTTGCGTGATGAGTATGTGGGCATCATGGATCGTATAATTTTCGGGAAACCGGAGGTGCATTGTCACCTCTTTATGATCCCCGTACCGGTGCAGATGATAATGGTGATAATGCGATGAGTCGGGGGCAATGCGGGCAATGATCGCATTGATCTCATCGATGATTTCGTTGGGAACGCTCTCTCCCATGAGATTATCGGCTGCGTTCCTGAGAATATCGTATGCGGCTTTGAGTATCAGGAGCGATACCAGCAGTCCCATAACCCCGTCGATCCACCAGAAGTACGAGCCGAGCAGCGCGCCGACGACGATGAGCAGCGAAGCGATCGCATCGCTCCGGTGATGCCACCCGTCGGCTCGCAGTGAATTCGAGTCGATCTTCCTCCCCGCCCAGAATGAAAAACGCGCGAGCGCCTCCTTGAGAACCGCCGAAGCGGCAAAAACGACGATGCCGAACGTAGAAAAATGGGCGTGCTCCGTCCTGTAGAGCTGGAGTACCGAATCCTTGAAAAAGTTAAACCCGACTATGCCGAGCAGAACACCGATGACGAGAGCGCCGATCAGCTCGGCGCGACCGTGTCCGAACGGATGATCGTGATCCTTCGGCTTCCCGGAAATCCAGAAACCGAGTATGACGACGATGGAGGTAAATGAATCGGAGAGCGTGTGCCAGGCGTCGGCCATCATGGCAACCGAGCCGCTGACGATCCCGGCCCACATTTTTAAACCGAAGAGAATACTATTGAGAATGATCGAGAGAGTACCCTCGAGGAGACCAAGCTTTTTATTTTCTTCGTTCATGCCAGATGTAGAATGCCGGGGTATGGAATAAGCTGATTTACTGGTACATATCGGGAATCGGGTAGAGATGATTATTTTTTTATATGGAAAGTGACAATAACGGTCCTTAAAAGCGAACACTGATAACACTGAAAAACTCTAGATAATTACTGATAAAGCATTCTGCGTAAACCTGTGTTCCATAAAATAGCGGAACCCCGACGACATCGGGAAATACTGGATGATCGCCGAATTAGATAGCATACTCCAAACATCTAATCGGAAGCCTGGCCGAATTTTATTGTTATACCGAACTTGAATGACTCTTGAAGCATTGGCGGAGCGCTTGCGAATGGATAGTACATTCTCTCGAGCCGCAGCTCGGAAACAGCAAATGAGAGAGCGTTCTTCAAGACGAAATAAACGATGGGACCCGACGCGGGAGAGGACTCAATCACCCACATTACAAATCGGTCGACAATGCTTTGAGATATTACTTCAATAACCGATGCACCCAGCCATTTCCAGAATAGGTAGCGTTCGAAAATCAATGCCCTCTCATAGCCTGCATCAAACACAAGATTCCGCCCT
Source organism: uncultured Ignavibacteriales bacterium (assembly GCA_964495085.1). Taxonomy (GTDB): domain Bacteria; phylum Bacteroidota; class Ignavibacteria; order T3Sed10-11; family T3Sed10-11; genus CAZBUK01. The sequence goes on along the minus strand of CAZBUK010000014.1, from coordinate 25,213 downwards.
ATTTGCAGCGCGATCCCTCCCTGGTTTCTTGCCCCGAACCGGGTTCCGTCCGCAAACCGCTCCGGAAGCAGACGTTCGGATTCCGGTACTTCCCCCATATTTACCACAGTTATGCTCGACCATATGAGACCCGATGAGTGATATGGGATGACCGCGAATCCGGCGGGACCGTCGGACAAAGCATATCCGAACCCAGTGTCCCATGAAAGACCATATCTCCAAACGGTCGACTCTATCTCCCCGAGCTCCGCCTTTCGTCCGAGACCTGATGATATTTTCGATACCGAGAAATATGAATACTTGTAATTGAGAATTCTTGAGAGCGGGGATACCGGATCATCAAGCGTGGCGCCGATTCTTATCTCTGCCAGACCGGGATCCGAGAACTGTCCGGGGTAATCTTTCAGAGACATATTCACCGGACCGTACATGAGACTGAGGGCCGGTGTTCGGGGGATCTGCATAAACGGTATACCCGGAGAAGTTAAACCATCTTGGCTTTGAGCGAGAAATGTAGTGAGCAGTATCAGGATAGCTATTTGTACGGAGTATCTCACGGAGCTTCATCCTTTCGGTCGAGCCATTTTTACCAGATGGTACTAAAAATCGCATAAAAATTCGTCTATTACAAGTCGCATCGGTCCATCACAGATGCTTTCATCCGACGGAAAGGAAGATCGGAGGAGAACGCAAAAATTCCCGGCGAACCGGAACCGATGAACTGAATTCGGTAGAAAAAGACTCCCGTCCGGTATGGGCGGTAGTCTTCCGACATCCATTAAACGGTTATCTTCTCCTTTTTAACGCTCTTCGCGCGGGCAGATATATAATAAAAGGCGGGGATGACAAAGAGTGTCAACACTGTCGAGACCGCAAGTCCGCCGATCGCCACGACACCCAACGGAACGCGCCATTCGGATCCTGCGGCTCCGATTCCAAGAGCAAGCGGAAGCATGCCGAGAATTATAGCCGTGGTCGACATGAGAATCGGTTTCAGTTTCACCGGACACGCCATAATCAACGCCTCCTTCGGGATCATGCCCTCTTCGCGGCGCAGCTGATTGGTGAAATCCAGCATCAGGATTGCGTTGTTCACCACAATCCCGATAAGCATGATAATCGCCATCATAGAGGTGATGCTGAACGTCGTTCCGGTCAGGTAGAGCGATAAAATAACGCCGATGATGCCGAGCGCGATCGTCAACATAATCAGAACCGGCTGCCAGAAACTCTCAAGTATCGCGGCGAGCAGCATATACGTCAGTAAGGAAGCGAGGAAGAATGCAAAGATGAAATCTGTAACCATTTCGTTCATCATCTGCACGTTCCCTCCCCAGGCGAACCGGAAACCGGGAGGGAGTTCCATCGTCGAGAGACGCTGTTCGATTGCCCCGGTAACGTTTCCAAGCGGTACGCCCGCGGCGGGAGAGCCTGTGAACGATATCGCAACAAATTTATCGCGGTGGAGAATCTTCGTAAAACCGGTCGTGAACTCGATATCGGCGACCTGGGAGAGCCGCATCGCTCCGACGACAGGGGAGACGATCGGTATATTGCCGATTTTGTCGGGCGTATCCGTCGACTCATCCGATAAGGTGACCGTAATATCGTATTCGTTTCCCATCTCCCGGTACTGCGACGATACCATGCCTTCGATCGATGCTCTGAGCGTGAGCGCGATATCGGTCGTCGTGAGTCCGGCTTCCGTCAGGCGTTCTCGCCGCGGATAGACGGTCATCTCGGGCTTTCCGGCCCGAGAGGTGTTGTCGAGATTGATCAAGCCGGGCACATCGTGGATCAAAGCCATGATCTCGTCTTTCAGTTCCTCGAGTTTATCGAGATCGTATCCGAGGAGGTAGAACTGAACGGGAGCCCCCGGTCCCCCGGATTCCGTGGCGTTGAATACCTTGATACGTGCATTCGGAATGGCCGACAGTTCCTCGACGAACACGCCGATCATCTCCTCGACACGCAGATCGCGTTCGGCCCGATCAACAAGCTGCACGGTCAACATACCCATGTTCGTACCGACGTCAAGAAATCCCAACCTCCCCAGATCGGTAAGAATCTGCACGACCTCGGGATACCTCTTCAATCTCTCCTCGATGGCGGCAAGCACCCGCGTCGTCTCGTCAAGATTGTATCCTTCCGGGAGTTCGACTTCGATGCGGATCTTTCCGTCGTCGAGCGCGGGAAGAAAATCGAATCCGATGCGCGGTCCGAATACCATGACGGTCACAACCAGTGCTGCGAAGGCCGCCACCACCGCGATCGAACTGACAAGCCTATTCGTTAATACTCCCTTCAGCATCCGTGTATAGATGCCGGTCATCTTGTCTTCGAATCCATCGAACCATTTCCCGATCTTTCCCTTCTTCGGATTGTCAGGGAGGAGTATCGATGCGAGCATCGGCGTCAGCGTGAACGACATGATCAGCGAGAAGACCGTTGCAAAGACCGCGGCGAGGGCGAGCTCCTTCAGCCACATGCCCACCATTGACGACATATTCGCTATCGGGAGAAATACGACTATGTTCGTGAGCGTTGCCGCGAGCACCGCAACGGTAACCTCCGAGGTGCCGAAGAACGACGATTCCTTATTCTTCCGTCCCATATTCTTATAGCGGAATATATTCTCGATCACCACAACCGAGTTCGCAACCAGAACGCCAACCGATACCGACAATCCCATGAGGGTCATCATGTTCAGCGAAAGTCCGAATACCTGCAGCAGCAGGAACGTGGATATAATCGACGTCGGCATGGACAGCGCGACGATGAGCGTCGAACGAATGTCATGCAGAAACACCAGAAGTACGAGCGATGTGAACAGGACGCCGAGCAAAACGTTAAGCATCGTATCGTCGAGACTGCTCTGGACGAAATGCGATTCATCGTTGACGACCTCGAGCGCAACCCCCCCGGGCAATGTTGCCAGAATATCGGGCAGCGCTGCTCTGACGCTTTTCGCAACCTCTACCGTATTCCCTTCCGCGCTCTTGATAATGCCCATCCTGACGACATTTTCGTCCCTGACATTTTTCTCCTTATTGTAGTAGACAGCCCGCATCCGGATCTCTTTTCCGGTATCCTCGATCCGGGCAACCTGGCGGATTTTACGCGGGCCGTGCGGGGTGTTGATCGACATTTCCGATATGGTCTCGAGGTCCGAATATTCGCCGCTCAACCGAACGGTGTACTCCTGATCCCGAAGCGTGAAATAACCTCCCGGAATATCGATATTGTTCGCCTGCAGCACCTGCAATAATTGAGGGAGTGAGATGCTCTGCTCGTACACCACGCGGTTATCGAGCGTCACGCGTATCTCCCGTTCCTGACCTCCGACGATATTTACCTGTGCGACACCCTCGATCTGCGAGAAGCGGTCTTTGAGCTGCCGGTCCGCGATCCGGAACAGCTCGCGGGGATCGAGATCGCCGCTCAGCACGACGTCGACGACCGGGAACGATCTGATATCGACCTTCTGGACGATCGGCCGTTCTGCATCGTTAGGGAGTACGTTAAGGATCGCGTCGACCTTGTCTTTAACCTCCTGGTTCGCAATATTTACGTCCTTCTGTAGTTTAAACTCGATGATCACGATCGAAACACCGTCGAGTGAGTACGATTCGATCCTCTCGATCAGGCTGACCGTCGCGACCGCGTCCTCGATCGGCTTGCTGATAAGCGTTTCGATCTCCTTCGGACCTGCGCCGGGATATACCGTCGTAACGGTTACCCAGGGAATCTCCACGTCCGGCGAGATATTGAGACTCAGCGAGAAATAAGCGAGCAATCCGAAGATGACGAATACCATTATGCCCATTGTCGTCATCACGGGCCGGTTGATAGATACTTTTGCAAGAAACATATTCGTTCGTCTAAATATTTATGAATTTATAATAGTCGGCCGCCGCAGATACGGCGCCGATGCGCCCGGGAATTTGTTGGTCATCAATTCCTGATCACCTGAACACGCCGCCCTGCATCCACCATCTGGGCGCCTTGGGTAATCACAACGTCTCCGTTCCTTAATCCGGAGCTTACCTCGTAATCTATTCCGCTGTCGTTTCCGTTCGTGATATAGCGTTTGACCGCAGCCTGGTTCTCGGCGACGAAAACATACGCGCCGTTCGTATCGTATGCAACGAGGTTGCGGGGAATGATGATCGCCCGGGGATTCTCGTAGACCAGAATTCTGATTTCCACGGTGCTACCGCTGAGAAGCTCCCGGTTGGGATTCTCGAACTCGACGTCTGCGTAGAACGCCTGCTTATACGGATCGGCCGCAAGGGAGACTTCGGTCACTTTCCCCCGGTACGTCCTGCCGTTGAATGTCGTCGTCGCTGTCATGCCTGATCTGATCCGGCCGACTTCCTTTTCTGTGATCCAGAGGCGCGCGTGCATGCGATCGAGCTGTGCGACGGTGAACAGATACACATCTCCCTGGACGTTATCTCCTGCCCGTACCTTCAGATCGACCACCGTGCCGTCGAACGGCGATTCGACGAAAAGCATTTTCTTCTGCGATTCGTAGTTCCGTTTCGCGACGAGGTACTGCGCTTCAGCCCCGTCGAAATTCGCCTGCGAAGTCTCACCGGCTGCCAGCAGTGCCGTCATCCGTTGATACGTTTTCTCCGCATTATCGTACGCCGCCTTCGCCTGCTCGTACTGGAATCCCGGACTCGTCTGATCGAGCTCGACGACGACCTGCCGGGCGGCGACGCGTTCGCCGACGCGGGCATGAATTCGCTCGATCTTCCCGCCGATGATCGCGCTCTTAGTCGCCTCCTGAATCCCCGCAAGCTTCGCGAAAAAACCAAGATGTTTCTGGAACGGCTGATACCGGAGCGTATCGACTCTCACCGGAATGCCGTCCTCTTCATGGATCTGTTCCATGCTCCGCGCCATCCGGGTTTCCTGACGGCTGCAGCCGGCAAATATCAGCAGTCCGGTAAGCAACAACGCTGCGGCGGTCGCCGGTGCGAGTATTTTATGCAAACCTGTCATGATATCTCTTCTCCTGATTCTCTGGTGAATTGCATTTAGTTCATCTGAATATATGCGGCATATTTGTGGTTCAACCGGCCGAGCATTTCCTGGAGCTCGGCTTTTGCGATGATGTAGTCGTACACGGACTGTAGCCTGTTCAACCGGGCCTGCTGCAGGGCGATATCGGCGTTTTGAATTTCAAGCTGACTCCCCGTTCCTTCCCGGTATCTGACAACCGATATGTCGTACGCGCGCTCCGCGAGCTCGACGTTGCGCTCCTGAGCGGACAGGATGCTGGCAACTCTTCGTATCTCTTTTACCCGCGACTTTACATCCGCCGCCACCAGATCCCGGTATTGATGAAGTTGCTTCTCAGTCTGCCGGTACGTGATAGTCGCCTGCTGTACACGATTACGCGACTGTAAACCGCGGAACAGATTGATCGAAAAGGTTACTCCGACGATCGATGAAGAATAATTCTGGAAATCCCATGTATCGGCCGATCCTGCATATGTGTAATTTCCGAATGCGTAAACCGTCGGCCAGTACTGTGCACGATCCAGATCGATCAGGGCCTTATCAACTCTCATCTTCAGATCGAGAGCCTGAAGTCCATAGTTGCCTGTGAGCGCTTCGCCGATGAGCGTCTCTTCGTCTTCGACCTCATAGAAGGCATAGGTGAGTTCACCCTCGACGTCAATCGTCTCATTTTGATCGATGCCGAGGAGCAGTTTCAATCCGTTGGTCGCATTCGCGAGCGAGTTCTCCGCCTGCAGCACGAGCGGCCGGATGTTCTCGACGCGCACTTCCGCCTGCAGCAGATCGAACTCGGATACGAGGCCTTGTGCATGGGCCGCACGGACATTGCGCAGATTCTCCAGCGCATTTTCGTAGCTCGCCGCTGTGATAGCCGACATCATCCGTATCAGGAGGACTCCATAGAATGCTTTCTCAACATTCAGTATAGTTGCAGATATCGTGCGCTTCAGCTCTTCCTTCGACAGACCGGAATATATTTTCGAAGCGCCGATACCCCGCAGCACGGATGAGTTGAACAGCGTCTGGGTAATCTGGATCCTCGATTCATAGTTGTTCGTCTGCGCGAACGATTGAAGGCGCGTCGCGACCGGCTGGAATTTATCCTCGTCGCGCGGAAGGACCTGCTCGTCGAAGAGGATCGAGTACGTTGCGTTGCTGAGCAGCGATTCAAAATCGGGGAACGGCATTTTGGGTTTCTGTAGAAAATGGGAAAACGTTCCTTCGACGTCCACGCTGGGCAGTGCATAGCCGATGGCTTCCCTCACCGCAGCGCTTGCTTTCCGGACGTTCATCTGTGCAATCTGAATTTCCCGGTTGTTCTCAAGAGCCGTTTCGATGGCATTTTCGATCGTGATGATCCGCGTCTGGGAGAACGACGCCGTGATTCCGAGACACAATGTGAACAGCGAGAGCACGACAATTCTTTTCATAAGTAACCGTAGGGAGTAATGGTTTGATTCCGGATTTGAGTTTTCAATTACCTTCCTGCCGTTCAGAACTTACCGAATCTGAAGGAGAGCATCGCCGAGGCTCCGCTCAATCCTTCGTTCGTCGTTGTACCGTGATTCACTCCGCTCACGAAGCGGTAGGTTCCGCCGAGGCTGAGTCTAAAAAAAGTCGTCACATTCAGATCGACGTTCACACCGGGTTCAAACACAAAGAACGCATCCCCTGTTTCGCGATTGAAGTCGAAATCGTCGCCCCAGTTCCGGCTGCTGTGTACAACGCCCCCGGCCCCGATCAGTGTATGGATTGAGAGATGTACCAGCTCCTGGGGTTTGAAAACATATTCAAGATCGAGTCCGCCGTAGCCGAACTCCATGTACCGTTCACCGAACGGTCCGCGAAACTCTGCATCGATATTGTTGACGAGACCGTATCCGCCGAATCCGATCGATAAAACATGGTTGAGAATGATTCCGCCACGGCCGCCGACCAAAACCGCCGACTTATCGTTGACGGATGAATATCTGACTACCGGACTGAAATAACCGCCGACCGTTATTTTACCCGGACCGAACAATGTTTTTTGCTGGGCTGCTGCCGACAGGGATAGAACGAGCAGTATGAGAAGCATTCCGAATCGCTTCATGGTAAATCTCCTTCAGATTAATAGTTAGATGACTTTTTCCACTGTTTCAAGCGTCAAATGCAGATCATGAATCCGCCGCAACAAACCGTGCAGCTCAGTCTGATCGAGTACGGTCCCCGTGATTACCGTCGTCCCGTTGTTGATCTCGAGCTTCATTCCTTCGAACCATTGCTCCAAATCGCTGTCTAACTCTCCTTTGATCACAATCCGGTATCTTGATCCGGCGTTGTTTTCAATGATCTCATCGTTTTGCATTTCACACCCATTATTTTAATATTTGATTTTTTATCCTGATTGGTTCAAAATTACGCCAATAAAAGGGTGAGTATCATCACCCCCAAAGGGTGATTTTACCCGGATACCACACTCAGGGGACCGAATTAAATAGCCTGCGGCGACTGTACCGTCCGTCGCCGCAGGAATATACCTTATAACTCATTATTATTGATGGAAAAACCCGGCATTCAGAAAGAATAAGAGAATCCGAGCTCCGCAGTCAGATATCGTAAATTTGTTTTCAACGCACCGCCCAGCTCATCAAATTCGACAGTTTGATTGCGATACCGAACACCAGGGGCGATTTTCCAGTTTCTCCCGACCGGTATTATGAGTCCGGTTCCGACCTCCCAACCGAGCGAATGTCGCGAATTCAGCACGATGTCGCCGTCGATGTTTTCAATCTCCACGTGCGTATAGATTCCGCCCATCTGCACACGAATCAGAGGAGCTGAGTGTTTTCCAAGTGGATGCTCGAACCGCAAACCGAACGCATATCCGGTATTTTCGAAATCCAGATCAATTCCGGCAAAACTTTCATCCGAAGCAAAATGATACCAGTCCCAACCGGCATATGCAGCCAGGTGCGGCATAAATCGGTAAGCGATAGTTCCTCCGAATCCGAAACCCGCTCCGAGACTTGCATCTCCGAAATCCTGCGTAGCATAGCCTGCACCTGTACGGATTTCAGCGCTCCATCTTTCCTGGGCATGTACCGATCCCGATATTCCAATGAGTATCATAGCAATAAGAACCGGAACAATCCATTTCACACTGAAAGGCGTGGAATGAGTTTCGTTTAAAACGACGTGGCGAGTTATTTGCTGTTTCATATTTTTTCCTTTCAACATTTAAGTTTAGACATGATATGATCGAATACTTCTTTTAATTGGATAGTGACTTCATCAGGTGTTTTTTTAATTCAACTTTCGAGTTCGTCAGTGTAACACTTTAAAAATACAATTATATTTGGGTGAGTATCATCACACTCGGGGGTGATTTTATTGAGCGCTATCTTTTTACCATAGTTGATCATAACTGATGAGGTCAGAAGGATACGATTTACATCACTAGAAGTGAGGAGTTCTTAGGTCGCTAAGCCTCACCCCTTGGGGCGAGAGGCTCGAAGGAGAGTGAAATATTTATACTCTCACCTCCTTCGTTAAAGAATTGTCTGTCAGAGAGAACGAGAAATGATTTACAACATGCTGGGAATTATCGTAGGGTAATGGGAAGAGAAGAATAACGCGCGGGAGGAGAATTATTTACTCGTCTCCATCAGGGTGAAGAAGTCCCCTGCCTTTCGCCTCACCGACCGCTTCTTTGCGGGATGCGACTCCGAGCTTGCCGTATATATTCTTAAGATGGGTTTTAACGGTATCGAGTGATATATACATAGTTGCCGCAATATCCTTGTTAGAGTAATCCTTTGAAAGATAATGAAGCACCTCCTGTTCTCTTTCCGTCAGAGGCTCGGAGATCCGCTGGACGAACTTAGGGAGCGTCTGAATCGAGCGATCATTCTTATCTTCCCGAACTACGTTCAGTTTTGCGGCGAATTCGCGTATATGCTCCGGAAATGCTGAATCGCCGACGATGGCAATAAGCATCGGATTGATATCGACGTCCATATTCAGTATCCCGCGAATGAAACCTCCTTCCGATGCCTTGCCCAGAAGAAATGCAAGTTTCTCCAGCCCTTCCGCCGTCGATCCTCGTCTGTACAGAACAATCGAGAGACATATCTTTCCAAAAAGGCAGGCAGCTGTCCGTTCCTTTTCATCCGCACGCCTGCAGAGAATTGCCGACAGTCGCTCGACCTCATCAAGCTTTTCCGTCCTGAGGTAATATCGGATCATGAGCATTATCTCAAGTTCGTCGACGATAGTTACGCCGTCGGCCGCATCGCCGGTTCGCTCCGCTACCCACGCACCGACCGCATCAAAATCGCCGAGCAGTACGCTGAGATGTATACGCTCCGTCGCTATATACGAATCATACGCCTTGATTTGGCGGCGTGCTTCATTACTCTCGGCTTGCTGGAAAAGTCCGAGTGCTTCCTCGGGTCTGTCCAGGGCTATGCGAACCCAGGCGGAAGTGATCAACGCATTGTAGATAACTTCGGGTTCATTCCCCATAAGGCCCAACTCGAGTGCGCGATCGAGCACCTCCTGCGCAGATCCCAGTTCGTTCAACTGGTAGAGCACCCTGCCGAGTTGATAGTAGATATACCCCATAGCCGGCAATCCGTCCAGACCTTTGCGTTCCGCATATACGACTGAGTCCTCGAGCTTCTTCCGTGCAATATAGTTGCTTCCCGCGAGCGAATGAAGATATCCGATATGGCTAAGGGCGGCAAGTTCAACATAGTGATTCCCCGCCTGTACCGCATCGCCGAGGCACTCGTGGAGATATCTGATCGCTTTCCGGATATATCCAAGCTTCATATAGACTCTTCCGAGGTTGAATTTCACCAGTCCCTGCTCCAGATGGTACCCGGCCGGGATATTTTCCAATGCCTCCGTACTCGTTTCGATAGCTTCGTTATATCGGTTAAACAGACGGTGTATGAAGGATTTCAATACCAGCAAATGACTTTTCCCCTCTCCGATTGTTTCGGGAGTGTAACGGGAGGAGGGACTTTCGAATGAACGCTCGATAAGCGCGATTATTCCATCCGGATCCTCGAGCTGGTGGCTCAGGAGCTGAGCCCATGCTTTGATGATCAGAATTCCGGGATACCGGAACAGAATATCGTTGGGAATATTTCGGATCAAACTGAGAAAAATTGAGAGTTCGCTCCGGGCGACGTACGTCACTGCGTAGCTATCAAGTAATTCCGCAGCCCGTTCGTACGATTTCATTTTCATCGCCTGCGAAATCGCCCTGTGATAATCTTTCCGATTTTCATACCACTCGCTCGCCCGGAGATGCAATGCATCTATACTTTTCGGATCGATCTGCCTGAGCCGGAATCTCAGGAGTTCGCCGAAGAGGTGATGGTACCTGTACCATTCTCTCCGGTGATCGAGGGGAACCAGGAAGAGATGCAGCCGTTCGATCGTTTGCAGGAGTTCCGCAGCGTCAGCGCGTCCTGTTACCGCATTGCAGAGATCGGCGTTGAAATCGGTCAACACCGAAGTCTGCAGCAGGAAGTTTTGTATTTCGGGAGTTTGCCGCTTGAGCACCTCTTCAATCAGATAATCCACGATATACCTGTTGCTTCCCGTAAATGATCTGACGAAATTCTGAGCGTCGTGGATATCCTGGAGCGAGATTGCGGCCATCTGTAGTCCGGCAATCCAACCCTCGGTTCTATCGGCTAGCGCCGTAACGGTCGCATCGGGGAGTTGGAGATGCATCGTATTCAGAAAAAATTCCCGCGTTTCCTCACGGGTGAAGCGCAGATCTTTTTCCCGGATCTCGGTCAGTTCATTCCTGATGCGCATCCGGTGCAAAGGAAGCAGCGGATCGACGCGGGTAGCAATGACGATATGGACGTTCCGCGGAAGATGTTCGAGAAAGAAATTGAGTGCAAAATGTACGTTCTGTTCTTCGATAAAAAAATAATCGTCCATGACCAGCGTGATATCTTCAGGGAATCCCTGCAGGTCGTTGATGAGCGAGGTAAGAATGTTTTCGGAGGCAGGAATGGCCGGGCTCTTCAGAACCGGCAGTATCTTCTCCCCTATACCGGGCACGACGGTTCGAATCGCAACGATCAGATACGTGAAAAACCTGCGCAGATCGTTGTCGGACTCGTCGATCGATAACCAAGCGTACTTCCGTTCGCTTCCGGACAGCCAATCCATCACCAAAGACGACTTCCCGAATCCGGCGGGCGCGGCAATGAGTACCAGTTTGCCGAGCGGCTGCCTGAATTTGAGGAGAAGCCTCTTCCGGTGGACGAGTTCCGCCCGAATCTGCGGCGGAGTTAGTTTTGTTGCGATGATACCGGTATATATATTGCTATCGTTTTCCGACATTTAATACCCTGTTCCTATTTCCCGTTGCGGGGCGGCTACTCGTTCGCGGTACCGAGTAAAAATCTGAGCGGAACGTGGAGACGTTTCCGCCAGGCGCGTTCCGAGTGCTCATGTCCCTCATACTTTACGGTAATCCAGTCAGATCCTTCCGTGTACCCCGCGTCGCGCATGACATCGTCAGCCCTGTGTTGATACGGTTCGTACTCCGAATCCAATGTTTCCGTCCCGAAATCGAAATAAAAATTCGCGGATCCGGGTTTCGGAAGATATTTCTTCATGTAATCGATCACAATGCCGAAACCGGCAGGCCAGTGCGTCGATACGCACCCCGCACCTCCGAACACATCGGGATATTCGCAGACGGCATATAACGAAATCAATCCTCCCATACTCGAACCCATAATAAAGGTATCCGACGGTCCAGTCAAGGTATGAAAATTGAGATCAATGAACGGTATCAGCTCGCCGACCAGGAATTTCAGATACTCGTCGGCTATCGGAAGATCTTCCGCCTTTACCTCCGGCGGTAGCAGACCCGCGGCTTTCAATTCATCTACCGGGCGCTGCGGCATGTACTCCCTGCCACGGTCGGGGGTGTTCCAGATTCCTACCACAATTGGCGGACGCACCTCACCGGCCGTGATGAGCGTCGTCAACGCCTCATCGACTCCCCAATCGACACCGATGTACGAGAGTTCGGGGTCGAACAGATTCTGCCCGTCCTGCATATATAATACGGGGTATAGCCGGTCAGATTTCGATTCGTAATCCGGAGGAAGCCATACATCTATATTGCGCGAAGCAACGTATGCGGAGTTGAAATCGGAGTGGCGAATGAGCGTTCCGGTTATATCATCGAAGTCGGACGTGTGAGACGGGGTTGTACAGAGGATGCATATCGCGGCAGCAAGCGATAAGAAATTCATGAGAGTAACCACTGACAATCGTGAAAATTCGCTGTTAAAAATCCGGGATCGACTCTTCAGGATTCAGAAATTGAAAAATATATTAAAAAATAGACAGGTTTCCTAATTGATCGGGCTCATTCGCCGGAACACAGCTTTTTCAGCGCCTCGAGTTTCGACTTCCAGTATTTCTTTTTTCCCTCGGCTGCATGCCGGCTTCTCAGTTTTATGTGCTGGACAACAACCTGGCTCTTTATATCGCCTTTCTCGTAGAAATAAACTGCAAGACTGGTAGTCCCATCGCTCCAGGTAATGCGCATTGATTTGAACGGCGTCGATTTTCGAATCGTAATCTCCTCACCCGGGAGCCATTCTGACCGCCGGTCCGGATTCTCCCAATATTCGTAGACCCGTCCGACCGAAGCGTGGATCACCTTACCGACGCTGATCTCATAACCGCCCGGTTTCTGATGTTTATCCCTTAAACCGCGTTCCTGTTCATATGTCACGGTGATCGTCTGGATCCACCAACCTCCGATATCCGGAAATTTTTCGGAGAGCTCCCGGGCAATGTCCCTGTGCGGTTTCTCCATAGCTTTCATTTTATCGAGAATACCGAACCACTGTTCCCACGACCTGCCGGTACGATTCCTGACGGCGTCATCACCCACCTGCCGTTCGTTTCTCGTTGTTCTCATATGTATGCCGATCCTCCCGGTCAATCAGTGGAAATATATCTTCGTTTCCCATGTTCGTCGAAAAGCCGTTTCAACCTACCCTCCGTGAGCGGTATCACCGCAATCGTCAGCACGAGAAGCAATACGGATGAACCTACCAACGATCCTTCCGGCTCAAAACAGATGCAATGCGTATATAATTTCTTTTTTCGGCATGTCAATACTCGATCAATGCAGGCTCGCTTCATCCTTCACGTATTCACCCGATCACCGCTTGCGTCATTCGGAGGATCCCTCGCGAGCTTCAAAGTACCTTTATCAGATGACCTGTAATTCCCGGTTAATTCCGTGTCGGGCAGTCACATTTTAATCACATCGGAACGCAATTTCAACCCCGGGATTGTATTCGAACATTTATTTTTCGATATTACCTACACCGACGGTAAAATCCTATGTACAAATCCAACTATCCGTATCGTGTCTCGCCTTCAACCGTTAGAATATTAAGGAAATTCATATGAAACTACTATCGATATTCACTATTCTGGCATCCGTGCTTTTTCTGCAATCGTGTACGAGGGGATCTATGGGTAATCCGTTTTTCAGCGAATTTCAAACCCCGTACGGCGTTCCGCCGTTTGATAAAATCAAACTCGAGCATTACGTTCCCGCATTCGATGAGGGAATAAGCCGGCAGCTCGCCGAAATCGATGCAATCGCCGGCAATCCCGCATTGCCGACATTCGAAAACACGGTCGAAGCATTTGAATACAGCGGCTCCGATCTGAGGAGAGTTCAGCGGGTCTTTGCCAATCTCACTTCAGCGCACACTTCGCCCGAACTCCAGGAAATCGCGCGGGAAATCTCGCCGAAACTATCGAAACACAACGACGATATAAACCTGAATCCGGTTCTCTTCGCGCGGATAAAATCGGTATATGAAAACCGGGAAGGCGAGAATCTGACCCCCGAACAAACGCGGGTGCTCGACATTACCTATCGGGATTTCGTACGCGGCGGTGCCAATCTGCCTCCCGATAAACAGAATCGCTTCCGGGAGATCAACGAAGAACTGGCGCTCCTATCGCTCCGATTCGGCGATAATATGCTGGCTGAGACTAATACATTCAAGCTTATCATCGAGCGGGAGGAAGAATTGAGCGGACTCCCCCTCACTGTCGTCGAGGCGGCGGCAGATGCGGCAAAATCCGCCGAACTCGAGAATTCATGGGTTTTTACACTCCACAATCCGAGCATCATACCGTTTCTGCAATATGCGGATCACCGGGAACACCGGGAGAAGATACTGCGCGCCTATACCGAGCGCGGCAATAACAACAACGAGCATGACAACAAAGAAATTATACTGAAAATTGCCGCACTCCGGCTTGAACGCGCGCAACTGCTTGGATACGAAACCCACGCCGATTTCGTTCTTGAAAACAATATGGCGAAAAATCCGGATAACGTATACTCTCTGATCAACCGGCTCTGGCGAGCAGCCCTCCCGAACGCAAAGGCGGAAGCGAACGAACTCCGGACCATGATCCGGAAATCCGGCAACACTCATAAGCTCGAGCCGTGGGACTGGCGGTACTATGTGGAAAAGATCCGGAAGGAGAAATTCGATCTCGATGAGGAAATGCTGCGGCCGTATTTCGAGCTTGAGAATGTCAAACAGGGCGTTTTCACACTCGCCAACAATCTCTTCGGACTTCAATTCGTGGAACGGAAGGATCTTCCCCTCTATCATCCCGAGGTGAGAATCTACGAGGTTCGCGAAGCCGACGGCTCCTTTATCGGAATGCTCTATCTCGATTTCCATCCGCGTGAATCGAAACGCGGCGGCGCATGGATGAATTCATACCGCCAGCAGATGATACGGAAGAACGGCGAATTCGTTCATCCGATCATTTCGATCGTCTGCAATTTCTCGCGGGCGACCGGAGACACGCCGGCGCTGTTGACGTTCGATGAGGCGACCACTTTCTTTCATGAATTCGGACATGCACTGCACGGACTTTTATCGAAGTGCACCTATGCCCGTCTCTCAGGAACGTCTGTACCGCGCGACTTTGTGGAACTTCCCTCTCAGATCATGGAGAACTGGGTTCCAGAACCGGAAGTGCTGGCGACATTCGCAAAACACTACCGGACGGGAGAGATCATACCGGGAGAGTTAGTCGACAAGCTGACCAGCAGTTCCCACTTCAACCAGGGATTTGCGACGGCGGAATATCTCGCGGCATCGTTCCTCGATATGGACTGGCATACGCTGCGGCAGGCCGATAACATCGACGTGGAGTCGTTCGAGGCGGCATCGATGCGGAAGATCGGATTGATACCTGAAATCGTGGTCCGGTACCGGAGTCCGTACTTCGCGCACATTTTCAGCGGAGGCTACTCGGCGGGTTACTACAGCTACATATGGGCGGAGGTTCTTGATGCCGACGCTTTTCAGGCGTTCAAGGAGACATCGCTCTACGACCCGGCAACGGCACAGGCTTACCGGAGCAATATACTCGAACGTGGTTATACCGACGACCCGATGAATCTCTATATGGGTTTTCGCGGCAGAGAACCGGCGATCGAACCGCTCCTCGAACGGCGTGGACTTAAATAACCGCCGTTCCGGTTGATAATTAACGCACAGCCCGCCTCCGAACGGGGCGGGTTGTGTTTACGACCTTACGATTTTAAATGCAAAGTACCCGTTGCCCGTCGACTGCCATATGCTCAGCCAGACCGGCAAGAGCATTTCGATCCCCCGCGCTGCGGTGATATCGCCGAGATCGAGAATATCCTTCCAGCCGAACTGTTCTAATATCCCGCGCACAGTGTTTTTTGCATCGGAACTATTGCCGCACATAAACATCGTCGCGTCGCCTCCCGATTTTGACGCATCGATCATCACGAGGCAGTTCACCATATTCAGCGTCTTCACGATATGTGATTGGGGGAGCAGACGCTGCAGTTCTTCGGCGAGCGAGTATGTGTTGGCATAGCGGGAAATGAGCGTCGGGGGCATACCCCCCGAAAAATCGAGCGGGTTCGAAATATCGACGATCGTCTTACTGGCAAGAAGTTCCTGAGGAATGCTCTTCAGCACTTCGGGAGCTATCTCACCTTTCAAACAATTGAAGATCATTTCGCCGAATTCCGAAGCGGAAGTAAAGGTTCCTTGCGAAGCTGCTTTACCGTGCTTCGATGCCCAGGCGATTGCCTTCTCGTTCGCATCGGATCTGGAGCCCATCCGAACCTCGTAACCCAATTCGATGAGCCTCGAGCCGATCGCATTACCTACCATTCCCGTACCGAGAACACCTACTTTTCGGGACATACTATCCTCCTCATTCGATTGATATATTTGTGGAATTGATTCCGGATTTCTCAAATCTTATCTTTTT
Source organism: uncultured Ignavibacteriales bacterium (assembly GCA_964495085.1). GTDB lineage: Bacteria > Bacteroidota > Ignavibacteria > T3Sed10-11 > T3Sed10-11 > CAZBUK01. Next base: position 8,839 of record CAZBUK010000014.1, on the reverse strand, counting down.
ACACTTACTATAATTTTTATAGTCTGAAAATACGAATCGATACAAACGGTGTCAAGACCGGTCAGAACGGTAATTAACTATCATTGATAACGGAATTAAATAATTCGACTGGAATCGGAGAAAAAATATGATCATCCAGGAAAAAGAAATGGTCTTCCGGCTCAATGGAAAGCAATTCCATTGCGCACTCGATATCACCATGTTTTATATCGGGGGAAAATGGAAAACCGTCGTGCTCTGGTATCTGAAGAACGGGACAAAACGATACCATGAGCTGCGCAGGCATATCCCGGACATTACCGAAAAGATGCTGAGCATTCAGTTGAGAAAACTGGAACAAGACGGAATCGTACGGCGCACTGTATTTGCTGAAGTACCTCCACGTGTCGAGTATACGCTGACGCCGTTTGGAAAAACCCTCATCCCCGTTCTCGACGCCCTTGCGAAATGGGGACGCAAACTGGGAGAAGAAAAGGGAGAGCTCATCGAGAGCGGCCGGCCTTCCGGTTAAATTTTAATCCCGGCTCTTTCAAATGTCATGAAAAATCACGATACTATGGCTACAATTCCAGCCGTACCCGTCGCTGTGAAAAATACAGCCGCCGACGGTACGAAAGACCGGGATACGAAGTCAGGAAACTACGACGATTACCATCTTGTTACCGATCTTTCCTTTCAACACAATGATCTGCAACGATCGCAACACGTACGTCCCTGCCGTATTCCCGTATAAATAATCGAATGCGGTCCTACCACACAGGAGCATAGTAAATCAATGAGTTTCAGTCAAATAGCGAAAGCCATAGCCGAATCTCCGACGCTCAAGTTGAATGAACAGGCACGACTGCTCAGGGAGAGAGGGGAAAAAGTAATTCACCTGGGCGCCGGGGAACCGAAGAATAAAGCTCCCATCAACGCGATGTTGAGCGCCGCTTCGCGACTCACCGAGGGAGACATCAAATACACGCCGACCGACGGCATACCATCGTTCAAAAAAGCGATCATTAAATACACCGAAGAAAATTATGATAAAGGAGTCGCCCCCGAGAACATAATCGTATCGAACGGTGCGAAACAGTCGGTATTCAATATCCTCTACTCCATTCTCAATCCGCAGGATGAGGTGATCATCCTCACGCCGTACTGGGTCAGCTATCCCGAGATGGTCAGGATGCTCTACGGCGTCCCGGTCATCGTAACGCCTGAAGACGGCAGCTTTCATCCCCGTATGGAGGAGATCGAACGTGCGGTCAGTTCATATACCAAAGCGATCATCGTGAACAGTCCGAACAATCCTTCGGGAGTCATGTACGCTGAAGACTTTATCGCGGCGATCGTTGAGTTCTGCGAGTCGAAAGGCATCTATCTGATCATGGACGATATCTATCACAAACTTGTATTCGACGGCAAGGCGTCCGTATCGGCGTACAAGTTTACGAAGAAGGACATCGAATCCACGAAGCTTATCACCGTGAACGGGATTTCCAAGCTGTACGGAATGACGGGATACCGCATCGGGTGGACGGTTGCGCCGAAGAAGATGGTCGAGATCATGACGAACATCCAGGGCCAGATCACGACCTGTACGTCGATCATCCTGCAGGCGGCTGCGGTGGGTGCGATGACCGGACTGCAGAGCGCCGTCGAGAGTCTCCGGTTGACGCTCGAGAACAACAGAAACATTGCATTGCGGGAACTCAGGGCGGTCGACGGCATCAAGGTGACGACGCCGGACGGGACCTATTACTGTCTGCCCGATTTCAGTGCGTACAATAAGAACTCGCTGCAGCTGTGCGAGTTTCTTTTAAAGAAAGCGCTCGTCGTCACCGTCCCCGGGAAAGAATTCGGCATGGAGGGGCATCTCCGGATAAGTTATGCCGGAACGATCAAGGACATTACCGAGGGAGTGGAACGAATCAAGTGGGCGCTCGATCCTAATTCACCCAGAGAAATTTACATTGGCGACCGAAAATTAATCCGGGATTGGCTATGAACAATATTCTAAACATAAAAACTCCTGCCGAGAAAGAAGCGGCGGTACTCAAGAGCGACTACGGGTTGGATAATCACGGTCTCTCAAACCTCAGAAAAGTCTACTGGAATCTTCCCACGGAGGCGTTGTATGAGGAGGCATCGTTCCGTGGAGAAGGCCAGATTTCCCGACTCGGAGCTTTTGTTGTCAATACCGGCAAAAAAACCGCCCGCTCCGCAACGGATAAATACATCGTTAAAGAAGACACGAACTCCGATAAGATCTGGTGGGGTGAGTACAACAGGCCGTTCAATCCTGAAAAATTCAACGACCTCTATAATCGCCTCCAGGGATACCTTCAGGGAAAAGATGTCTTCGTTCAGGACTGCTATGCCGGGGCAGATCCGTCGTACAGGCTGCCCATCCGCATCGTGACCGAGCATGCATGGCACAGTCACTTTGTGCGGAATATGTTCATTCTCCCGCAAACATCCGAGGAGTACCGGAGGCACATTCCCGACTTCACGGTTATCGCGGCTCCCGCCTTCCAGGGAATCTCCCAGATTGACGGCACCGCGACGAACACTTTCATCATCGTGAATTTCGAGCAACGTCTCTGTATCATCGGAAGCACCGCCTATGCCGGAGAGATTAAAAAATCCATCTTCACGATACTCAATTATCTTCTTCCGCTCGATAGCGTCATGCCTATGCACTGCTCGGCGAATATGAGCTCGGATTCGCCCGATACCGCGATCTTTTTCGGTTTATCGGGTACGGGTAAAACGACTCTGTCCGCAGATCCGTCCAGACGGCTTATTGGCGACGACGAACATGGGTGGAGCGACGACGGGATTTTCAACTTCGAAGGCGGATGCTATGCAAAGGTCATTCGACTTTCACCGAACGCAGAGCCGCAGATATACGCGACCACGAAGCGGTTCGGTACGGTTCTGGAGAACGTCGTATACGATCCGATTACCAGACTGATCGATCTCGACGATGAGTCTATCACGGAAAATACACGCGCTTCATATCCGCTCGAGTACATCGATAATGCGGTTCCGGAAAAGCGGGGCGGTCATCCGAAGAATATTATCCTCCTTACCTGCGACGCATCCGGAGTTATGCCGCCGATAGCCCGCCTGACGCCGGATCAGACTCTCTTTCAGTTCATTTCCGGCTACACATCGAAAATAGCCGGCACTGAAGTCGGTCTCGGCAAAGAGCCGCAGATGACCTTCAGCACATGCTTCGGGGCGCCGTTCATGGTACACCACCCCGCCGTATACGCCGAGTTGTTGAAGAAAAAAATCGAGAGGTACAAGTCGAACTGCTGGCTGGTCAATACCGGCTGGATAGGAGGCGCATTCGGAATCGGCAAGAGAATTAGCATCCAGTATACACGGACCCTGCTGAACGCCGTCCTCTCCGGGAAGCTGCTCAAAGTCGAGTACGGTACAGATCCTGTATTCGGCTTCCAGGTTCCGAAACAATGCGAAGGTGTACCTGCGGACGTACTCAATCCGGCGAAAGCCTGGCCGAGTGCCGAAGCCTACATGCAGAAATACCGGGAACTTGCTACCCGATTCAACGAGAACTTCAAGAAATATGAAGCGGGATGCTCGCCCGAAGTTAAAGCCGCCCGGCCTAAGGTCTGACGGCGCCATTCATATAAAAGCGGTGTATCCGACGATACACCGCTTGCTTTTTTACAGACCGGCCCTAACGACACCCTACATCTTCATAAAGAGCAGGTTTCGCACCCTGCCCCCGGTCAACCTGAATCCCGCTATACTTCCATCTTCGCCCCGTACGAAATCCAGGGTGCGAAACCACCAGGCGTCCCCCACGCATAGATCCTGCGTTACCGGCGATAACAAAATATCGTTGTGTCTCCGATGACGTGCAACCAAACGACCGTCGGCAAGTTCAAGGGAGTAGAAAGTTTCAAGCTCCCTGCTGAAATATGTGCCGGTATACTCATTCAATTCCGGAGAGAGATCCACACCTGCTGCTATGTATCGGCCGTGGTTCTTTGTTCCACCCACACTAATCTGAATTCCGAATCCGGAGCTCGATTCGTCCCGGATAAACTCGACTCCGATTTCGGGCTCCCGGACACTAAAGCGGCCCTCACCGACCGGGATCAGAAACAACCTCCCCTGTCCGAAAGGTTGCATCCAGAGTGAATCGCGTTCGAGCTTCACCGTGAGCACTGTTCCCGATTCCATTCGGTAAACCCCTTCGTAGCTGTGCAGCGTCGAAAGGTCCATTTGTCCGACGGCAATGGATTTTTCGCCTGTTTCAATAAGTTTATCGTTCAGATAGATATCCGCAATTTGCATTGCGATTGTCTGCGGCGAGAAACTCCTCAGATTTGATAGGACCACGATGCCTAGATCGTGTTCCGGGAAACGCACGACGAACGACCGAAATCCGGCATCCGCGCCTCCATGACTTACAATGGACGCGCCCTTGTACTCGCCTGTTATGAGCGCACCCGCATATTGGATAGTATCCCCGTTGATGAGAACGCCGCGTTCGTGCATCCGATCGATAATATCCAGGGATCCTACAACCGGATTATCGAAGTTTCGAAGCCATTTCATCATATCTTCAGCGGTGGTGAAAAGACTGGTTGCACCGGCGTTGGCATAGCTCAGGACAGCATGCCGATAGCCTCCTCCGGGAATCGGAGCATATGAATATGCCCGGTCAGGAACGATATGTTCATGGCTATCGTGGAAATGGGTTTTATTCATACCGAGCGGACGGAACAGATTCTGGTCTGTCCATTCCGGGAAAGTCATACCCGAGACCCGTGCGACAATCTCAGCGAGCAGCGTATATCCCATATTGGAATACAAAGATTGCTCGCCCGGCATGAAGTTCAACTCTTCCTGGTTCGCGAGCATTTTCAGTATCTGTTCACGCGTTATGACATCGTCCAGGCGCCATCCGGCCATTGCGAGAAGCTCCCACTGATCTCTGATGCCGCTCGTATGGTGGATCAGGTGACGAATCGTAATCTTCCCGTCAAAGGCAGGCATCTCCGATATATATAACCGGACCTCGTCGTCCAGATTCAACTTCCCCTGCTCCTGGAGGAGCAGTATCGAGAATACCGTGAATTGTTTCGATACGGATGCAACGTGGAATATAGTCGACGGCGAAATGAAAACCGGGTACTCAAGATTTGCTCTACCGAATCCTTTTGAATACTCCACATTCCCGTTTCTCAATATCGCCACCGCAGCTCCGGGCGAATCGGTTCTATCCCACTCCGCGAACAATGCATCCACCCTCCGGTGTGTACCATCGCCGAACGCGCCGACGCATGAGGAAATGATTAGACTTAATACCGAAACGGATACGATGAGACGAAAACGAACGGATGTTGCAGGGCGCATGGCATGATTCCGATATAAGACGGTGCAGTCTTTTCTGTGTAAAAATTTAATCGCCAAACAGAGATATGGAATAATCAGTTCCAGTTAAAAACTAATATTCACCCCTCAACTCTGCTCGGGGTTACAATTTTGTCGGTCTTACTTCGGCATCAATTTAATCCGTTGTTCAGGATTAGTTCGTTATAATAATATTAAACGAATTGAAAACCGTATTTTTCAATGGGTGGTGCGCATCGTCGGGAAGCACCCTGCTGTAATTATATCGTACATCGAAATGCCTGAGAATAAACCCGAAGACCCCGTCAGAAGCGTCCGTTCCATCGTTGGCCCGCAGCAACTTTGCGATGCCCCTGAACTGAAGAGTGAATCCTTCCGTGTTAAAACGACGGTTCCCTCTGTCGGGCGCTTCAACGAATCTACCCCCCCTCACCCGAATAGATTCGAATATATTGAGCTCCCATCCCGTCTTCATTATCGTTTCCGGATTGGTCATGCCCAATATGACCTCTTTAAAAAATCCGATGTCTCCCAGTCCGCCTTTATACTCCCAACCCGCATCGCCGATCATCGAGGGTCTATGGACCATGATATCGTTTGCCTCGCGCGTCCATTTCAAAGCGAGAGGAATTAGCGCTGTCGATCCGCGCTCATAACGAATTCCGACATCGAAACCTATTCCCACACGGCCGTAACGCGGCAGGGGGTCGGATTGGATGTCGCCGCCGTAGCTCACGGTCTCGTTCCCCATATTATTCATAGCGAGTCCGAAATTGAGATCGAAATACGGTCTCAAGACCTGTGTAAGGCGGATCGGTTCCTCCCTTCCAACCGAGTAGAGATCGATTACAGGTACGCTTATCAATAGACCGTAGTCATATGCGTCAGCGCGCGCCCGTGCGCCATGCATCGAAGACGCATGAGATATATTAGATTGGATCCGTTTAAAGGTGAATCCAACCGATGCGCGAATTATATGAGATATACCGATTCCGACCGTATACTGATCGGACAGATCATGTGGATAATACCACCCGATAGGTTCGGGACCCGTGGAATTGGTTATGACATATTTACCCAGATTCAGACGTATTCGGGAATACCCGAATCCTATACCGATGTTCTCGCTGACGCCGATTACATCTTTTAAGCTGATGCCCGCCGTCATAGCGTACGACCGGTAGGTTAGCCCTGCTGTCCGGAATCCGGGCAGCCAATTGCTGTAATTATGACCCACAGACATGTAAGTACTGCGACTCTGCATTCCGAGATGAGCCGGATTTGTAATAAATGCAAGCGGATCCGAGGTGATGACCGCAACGGACGATTCTCCCATTCCGTTCGATTCGGCATACGGGGAGATAATCAGAAACGGTACTGCAGATTCGCCCTGCGCAAACGATACATTCAGGCCGAGGACCGACCATATAATGAGTGAACAACATATATGCTTTAACATAGTTTATACTCCTCATTGATAGAACGAAGACGGGCAGAAAGGTACCGGATTATACACGATAGACTGCATGTATTTGCATAGAATCCTCTGCCGCATTGTGCAACGAAGATCCACGGCGGCATCACCGCCCTACCGTACCTGCGATGATATCGCCAACAACTGGATGCTGAGTACAGATACAAGAGATGTTTACGGACGAAGACAGGATGCGGGCATGCGATCACTATTGCAGGGGAGAAAATACAAAACCACCGGCGTAGCCGGAATAAAAATTTTCCGATACTGCCGATTAACTCGATAGAGATGGATGAGACGGGAACAGAACAGGTATTTCCCATATATACCGTACCGATACTTAACAACACATTTACCACTGCTCAAGCTGTCGAACCGGCGGATCGGCTCGCATACGTCGCCACCGGATAAGCATAAGTGAATCCACACGATAGGCCAGTTGATTTTTCCGAATCCTTCTACCCGGCAACTGCGGAGAATTTACTCTTTTTTTCCTCCAGCTTCCGATACAAACCGTCGAACGAATTTTCAAAAGCCGAGACACCGTCCTTCTCGAGTTTCTCCATCACATATGCGATGTCTATTCCCGCTCCCTGGAGCTTGTCGATATTTTGAAATGCTTCGTCGGTTCCGGTTTCAAGGTTATTCCCGAGCTGTGCTTTTTCGAGGATCGCCTGATAGGTGTTGGGCGGAACCGTATTGACGGTATCCGGTCCGATCAGGTCGGTGACATATTTCAGATCGTCATAGTCGGGATTTTTTGTGCTCGTACTTCCCCAGAGCGGTCGCTGGACGCGGGCGCCTTTCCCGGCCAGACGTGTAAACCGTTCATCGGAAAACTTTTCTGTATATGCATGATAGACGATCTTTGTATTTGCAACCGCGGCCAGTCCTTTCAGGGCTTCAAATTTTGACTTCTCAACCGCCTCCGAGGCGTCCTTGCGTTTCTGATCAAGCATAGAATCCACCAGCGTATCGATACGGCTGACGAATACGCTCGCGACCGATGCTACGTGGTCGATCGGTTTTCCGGACTCTAGCCTTCTTTCCAGTCCGGAGATGTAAGCGTCCGCTACCTGCTTATATCGATCAACGGAGAAGATAAGGGTCACGTTGATATTTCTTCCCTCGAATATCATCTGCTCGATGGCCGGGAGGCCTTCAAGCGTCGCGGGAATCTTTACCATCAGGTTGGGGCGATCGATTCGATCCCACAGGTACCGTACCTCGATTACGGTAGCTTCCGTATCGTGGGCTTTTCGCGGAGTCACCTCGATGCTCACAAATCCATCTTTTCCCTGTCTCCCGTCATAGACCGGTCTGAGAATATCGCATGCCGTCCGGATATCTTCGATCATAAGTTCCTGAATGAGCTCGCCCGCATCTATTTCCGGGTTTTTTTCGACGAGTTTTCGGATCTGACCGTCATATGCATCGCTGCCGGTGATGGCTTTTTCGAAGATGGTGGGATTCGAGGTAACTCCGAGCAATCCGAGATCGACCATTCCCTGAAGCTCGCCGCTTTGAATCATGCCACGACTTATGTTGTCTATCCAGATACTTTGACCGAATTCCGCGATTTTCTGTAAATTTGTCATTCTATCCCCAACATTAATGTAGTGTTGAATTTTATTCAGTAATATTTAATGTAAGAAATGATTATTAATGTGGCAAGAATCCCGGTATAATTTTATGCGCTTCGGGTCAGAAGGATTCGGAGGCCGAATCTCTCCCCACAATTCTTTCTCTTTTAAGATCAGAGAAATCGACTTGATTTGAGATTAATTTCATCTTCACATCTGTCTGAAATAAAATATAACGAATTTTGAATGATTCAGGTCCACCAAGCCGAAATCGTCGGGGTTGTGGGGTGGAGACGATGGTGTGCGTTTTGATTCCCGCACCGTTTTGTGGGGCGGGAATCAACAGCTTGTGCGGTGGGAAACCATCGTTGCGTTTAGATTTCGGCAGCCTTTTTCTTTT
>CAZBUK010000013.1:0-62949 GCA_964495085.1 uncultured Ignavibacteriales bacterium | reverse complement strand
TTTTCCAATGCAATATTCCACTATGTTCACTTCGTTAATAATTATTTTGGACACCGATGAAATCATATATGAATTCACATAAGCTGGACGAGCTGCGTAAACTGAAAGAAGAGGCAGTTCTCGGCGGCGGGCAGCAAAGAATCGATGCACAGCATGAAAAGGGGAAACTCACCGCCCGGGAACGCATCGATCTGCTGCTGGATCCGGGAAGCTTCGAAGAAATCGACATGCTGGTGCGCCATCGTTCAAGGGATTTCGGATTGGAGAAACAGAAATATCCCGGCGACGGTGTCGTTACCGGGCATGGCACGGTGAACGGCAGAAAGGTTTTCGTATATAGTCAGGACTTCACGGTTTTCGGCGGTTCGCTCTCGGAAGCGCATGCGGAAAAGATCTGTAAGATCATGGATCTGGCGATGAAGGTGGGGATTCCCGTTATCGGTTTAAACGATTCGGGGGGTGCACGAATTCAGGAAGGGGTGGTCAGTCTCGGGGGATATGCGGATATTTTCCTGAGGAATACCCTCGCTTCGGGCGTTATTCCCCAAATCTCGGCGATCATGGGACCCTGTGCGGGAGGAGCGGTATATTCTCCGGCGATTACCGATTTCGTGCTCATGGTCAAGAACACCGGACATATGTTCGTCACCGGACCAAACGTCGTAAAAACGGTCACCCATGAGAACGTCTCGTTCGAAGATCTGGGAGGTGCGGTAACGCATGCAACGAAAAGCGGCGTCGCGCATTTCGCATGCGAAAACGAGATCGAATGTATCGAGTCCATCAAGAAACTGCTCGTATATCTCCCGGCGAACTATGCCGACGACCCGCCGATCGTGGACTCCGACGACGATCCTGAACGTCTGAACGCCGACCTGAATACGATCATCCCCGATAATCCGAACAAACCGTACGATATGAAAGAAGTACTCCGCGCGGTAGTCGATAAGAACGATTTCTTCGAGGTTCACGAGTTATTCGCTCCGAACATTATCGTGGGTTTCGCACATCTTTCCGGCCGTCCCGTCGGCATTGTTGCAAACCAACCCGCCGTGCTCGCCGGAGTCCTTGACATCGACTCATCCGTCAAGGGTGCGCGGTTTGTCAGATTCTGCGACGCCTTTAATATCCCCCTCATTGTCTTCGAGGATGTTCCCGGTTTCTTACCCGGCACGGATCAGGAATGGCGCGGCATTATCAAGCACGGAGCGAAGTTGTTGTATGCTTTCTGCGAAGCGACGGTACCGAAAATTACCGTCATAACGCGTAAAGCGTACGGCGGCGCTTACGACGTAATGAACTCCAAGCACATCAGAGGCGACGTCAATTTCGCCTGGCCGACCGCAGAGATCGCAGTTATGGGACCGAAGGGCGCGGTCGAAATTATCTTCAAAAAAGAGATCGAACGATCCGCTGACAAGGAGAAAGCGATCGAGGAGAAGGTATCAGAATACCGTGAAAAATTTGCAAACCCCTATATTGCAGCCGAGCGGGGATATATCGACGATGTCATCGAACCGGCCGCAACCCGGTCCAAACTCATCCGCGCGCTCGAAATGCTCGATACGAAAGTGGATAAAAATCCGCCCAAGAAGCACGGTAATATTCCGTTATAAAAAGGTATATGCGGGAGTACGATATCGGAAGCTCATCCTCACGTTGTTCATCGCCTGTTAAATTTATTGCATTGATTCTTTGAAGAGAATAATTTATTCCGCTGCATATATTTATCTATTCTGAAGATTATCCGCCCTATAGCGGTGGTATCGCACAATGGGCGTATGGAGTCTCTGAGAGTCTGCATGAGCTCGGCCAGCGTGTCGAGGTATTTACGCGATATAGAAACGAAGAACATGCCGGTTCTCATACACGCTCCGCTTTTCCGATTCATCATATCAGGGGGTCAAACTGGAAAAAGATGCGGAGCGTCTACTGTCGGAAATCGTTGATGGAACGCCTGCGTCGATCCCCCGGGCCGGATGTCATTATCGGAACGACCTGGAATTTTACGAGAGGACTGATACCGGTTGCGCGAAAGAGTGGGATTCCGGTCGTGACAGTCGCACATGGTCTCGAAGTCACCAGAAGCATGAACTTCATCAAGAGACGATGGCTCGGCAGGACACTCGGCCGGAGTCATCGAGTCGTTGCGGTAAGCCGGTTTACCGGAGAATTTATTCTGAAACATTTTCCCGTGGCGCCGGAAAATCTGATTGTCCTGCCGAACGGAGTCGATCCCCGGAGATATTATCCCGGCGCAAATGTGAGCGCATTGAAGAAGCGGCTCGGAATATCCGATGAAAAGATTATTCTGACACTGGCGCGGGTTATCCCGAGAAAGGGACACGCTTATGTTATTGCCGCCCTTCCCGAAATATTGAAAAAGGTCCCCCGGGTGAAATACATTATTGCCGGTGAGGGAGATGAGGAGTATCTGCGTGAACTTCATGAACTGACGGATCGTCTCGGTGTTCGGCAAAATGTATTATTCGCCGGTTACGTACAGGCGGATGAGATGGTAGACTATTACAATCTTTGCGATGTTTACGTTATGCCGAGCCGGACGCTAGAGAAAATCGGAGATACCGAGGGATTCGGTATCACGTTTCTGGAAGCGAATGCATGCGAAAAACCTGTTATCGGCGGCCGTTCGGGCGGTGTCGAAGATGCGGTAGTGGACGGTGAAACCGGCTATCTTGTCGATCCGACAAGTTCTGCCGAGATCGGAAATAAAATCATCGAGCTAATGATTAATGCCGAACGTGCCGATAATATGGGAAGAAGGGGGCGAAAACGGATACTGGACTCTTTTACCTGGAATTCTATAACAAAATCCTTATTGGAGGGATTATCTATCGGTAATTGAGCAGGTTATGAAAATTGTTTCACATAATCCTTGAAATTCCGTCGAAATTATTCTATATTAAAAGTTAAATATCTTTTTATATCCTTAAAAGCTGGGGATTGTAGATGAACCGGATGCCTTTTCTTGTAATATTCGTATTAGCCTTCCTTCTCATATCATGTTCCGTCTTTAAATCGTCTCAGAATGATATGGATGAGACCACTGCAGGAGAAGGTGTTGCTGAATCTGAATTTGCAGTACTATCGGCGGATACGGCGCAGGCAGACGGAGAAGTTCTCCTCGACGAAATGCTGCGGTCCGCACGAATATTCTATATCGACGCACAGCAGGCTCTCGCCGACGGGGACACCCTCGCAGCTCAGGTACTTTTCGAAGACGCGATCGAACAACTAAACGAAATCAGTTATCATCTCGGCGCGGATGAGAACGAGGATTTCATAACCCTCTCGCACCGGATCATAGAGGACTATGAACGATACATTGCTCTCATCGATGAGCTCGGGCCGGAAAGCTCGGTCTTTGCACTTCGCGAGAAACTTGCGATAGAGGTAGATTCGATCGATACAGATGAGGTCATCGTCGAGAGCTCCACCGTAACAACAACAATCCCCCTTGTTATAAACGAACATGTGGAACGGAACCTCGCCTTCTTTCAGAAGGGAAGGGGCCGGGAACACTTCGAGCGATGGCTCTATCGGCAGGGAAAGTACTTCCCGATAATGGAACCGATACTCGAGGAGGAAGGCGTTCCGCGGGAAATCATTTACCTCGCCATGGTCGAAAGCGGATTGAATCCCAACGCTCGCTCCTGGGCGGGGGCGGTCGGTATGTGGCAGTTTATTCGCGGTACGGGAAGGATGTACGGCCTCAGAGTCGATTGGTGGTATGATGAACGGCGCGACATCGAGAAATCAACGCGCGCTGCAGCCCGCCATCTCAAGGACCTCTACAATCGGTACGGCGATTGGTACCTGGTGCTCGGTGCATATAATGCCGGTGCGGGAAGAATAAATCGCGCTATATCAAGAAGCAGGACCAGGGATTTCTGGGGCATGAGAAGTTATCTCCCGCGCGAAACACGGAACTATATTCCACAGTACATCGCCGTTACCCTGATGGCATTGAACCCGGCGAAGTACGGATTTACAGGCATCGAACCCGGCGAGCCGTCGGAGTTCGAATATGTGCACATCAACGGCAGTGTCAGTCTCGGTGTGCTTGCCGACTGCGCCGGCGCCTCATTCGAGGCCATGTCGGAGTTGAATCCCGAATTGCTTCAGGGCTTTACGCCTCCGGGATCTCATAATTACAAATTGCGCATCCCGAAGGGTTCATCGGAACGGTTCCATGAAAAGTTTGCGCAGGTTCCCGAGGATCAGAAACGGGACTGGATCGTCCACCGCGTGCGGAGCGGTGAAACCCTCGGTACCATTTCCAGACGGTATGGAATCCCGCTCGGACTCATCGCTGAGACTAATAATATCCGTAATGTACACCGTATCTCAGTGGGCCAGTCGATCATGATCCCCGTTTCGCGCGAAATGTATGAGAAATTCCAGCGTCAGACCGCATCGACAACACAAACAGCAAGGCGTACGCAGCGTCCGTCGTCCACACCGGTTACCCAGAGACGTGCTACGCGCCCTGCGAGCAGCGAAAATCTTGAGCAGATTAAATATACCGTCCGAAAGGGTGATACAATTGGCCATATAGCGGAGTGGTTCGGTACATCTGCAACGAGCATCAGAAATTGGAACGGTCTAAGCTACGGGAGCGTCATCAGGGTCGGCCAGGAATTGACGGTTTGGGTCCCGACGGAACAGAACGATTATTACTCCCGGATGACCGATCTCCCTTTCGACGAAAAGCAGAAGCTCGCAAGGGGCCAGGCTGTCCTGGTAAACGGCGGCGTGCAGAAGGTCAGGGATGAGGTTATAGACAACGAATATTGGATCCGGCATGTGGTGCGGCGGGGTGAGAATCTCTCCTCACTGGGTCAGAAATACGGGGTTTCACCTCAGGACATACGCAACTGGAACAATCTGAGAGATAATGTAATCTATGTTGGACAGGAGCTCGCGATATTCACCTTGCCCGAGAGCCGGACTCCCGCTTCTCAGCGCAGTATCGGATCCGCCGCTGTGATCGGTCCCGTCCCGCAATCGACATCCGGAGACGCAATCAAACATACAGTCCGTTCGGGTGAGACACTCGCTCAGATCGCCGGAATGTACAGGGTGACGGTTAAGGAATTGCGGGAATGGAATGGATTAACAGGCACAACGATCCGAATAGGACAGGAACTGCTCATCAAATCCGGCTCGTCCGGGGTGTTCGCAGATGCCGTCGGCACAACCGTATCCGCATCCCAACAGCATCACGTCGTCCGTCGCGGTGACACGCTCTGGGAAATTGCGCGTATGTATAATGTCTCTGTCTCTGAGCTAAAAGAATGGAATAACATCGGAAACACGATCCGCCCGGGCGACGCGTTGGTTATCGAACGTTAAGATATTTATCGTCAGAGTTCTACCTCCTTAAATTTCTCTTCCATCGGAATATTCCATGGTGAATGGCTCTCGCCCTTCTCCATGGAATTTCCACCCGCCATCTCATTCGGCTGCTTTATCTCTATGGTTTTTTCTGCTGCCCGGTTTTTATGATTTTGTATATTTTTTTCTTACCATTTCAAAGATACCCTCCGTCTTCGCATAGTACGAACCGCCGAGTCTGCCTATAAGCCCGATCGAACGCGGATCAATCCGGTAGTTCTCGTCGATATCTATCGTATCGGCTATATGGATAAGAAGAATCTCTCCGAGAATGAGATCAGAGCTTCCCTCTCCGATGGGGATGAGGCGGTAGAGCCTGCATTCCATCTGAATAGGCGAATCGGCAAGCCGCGGTGGACCGACTATGTCCGAATCGATCGTTTTCAGATCCGCCACCTCTATCTCGCTGATTTCGGGAGGGAAATCGGTAGCGGTGAGATTCATCTTCTCCGCCAGCGATTCGGGAACTGCATTGACGACAAACTCACCGGTTTCTCTGATATTCCTCGCCGTATCCTTGAATCCTCCGGTCCGGTAACCAACGGCGACGGATACGAGCGGAGGGACTGTGGAGACACAGTTGAAGTAGCTAAACGGTGCGGCATTAATCCTCCCCGCTTTATCGTAGGTTGTAATCCAGGCGATGGGTCTGGGTATTACGGCGGTGGTCATCAATTGATATCGTTCACGTTTCGAAAGTGATGCAAGCTTTATCGATTTCATGGCTTATCCGGATAATTTCTTATTTCTCTGGGAAATCAACACCAGTATCTGCTCTGCGAGTTCTGCTGCGGATACGACCGGTGTGGAGACGATCATTTTACCTAACCGGGGAAGCAGAAAATCGCGGAGGATATCGGGGGGGTAAGTCTCCGAAGCGACTTTCGAAAGAAATTCAGGAACAGGACACGACTCGACAGAAATTCCCTTCTGCAGTATGCCGAGATGCGTGGCAAGTGGGAGAAAGAATACGATATCATGGCTGACGAGCAGGATGCTTCTCCGTTGAGTCTGCAACAATTTGATGAGATCCGGAATTCTTTTCTTTCGCGAAACGTCCAGTCCTGCGGTCGGTTCGTCAAGCGCTACCATACCCGAAGGAACGAGACCAGCTATGGCGAGGGATAGAAGTTTCCGGTCCGACTGAATCAGGTCATAGGGTGAAATATCGAGTTTACCGGCCAGCCCGAGGAGCGACACGATTTCACTCTCCATATCTTCGTCATAGGGCAAACCGGTAACAGCGGACGTAAACCGGAGTTCGTGGCGCACCGTCCTTAGTGAAAACTGAGTTTCCGGCTGCTGAGGGGACAGCGATACATTAAACTTATGCGGTAACCTCTTATCGGGTAATAAATTATCGTCCCTTTTAAAAGTAATTTCTCCCCTTGATTGTCTCAATCCCCCGGCCAGGATCTTCAGGAGTGTGCTTTTGCCGGAGCCGTTCGGACCCGTCAGCAGATAGATTGAACTATCCGGTATCTCGATCGAGATTCTTGAAATACCCTGTCCCGGCGCATAGGAGTATGAGAGATTCCGGCATTGTATCATCGAACGACTCCGGAGAGAATCGCGATACTATCGGCTGCAACCGTGCTAGCGGGTAAATCGACGGGGATGTTCTTCCCGCGGAGCCGGTTGAGTGTATCCAGCCAGGGGGGGAGTTCAATCGCTGAATGTGCAGAAAGAGCTTTATCGATAAATTCCTTCATTCCGCAGGGAATGAACCGATTACGTACCATCAGCAGAAAGCCGTCGACGACCGCGGCCCAGAGTAACGGATTCGGATCGGAGATTATTACAGTGCCCCGGTAGTCCCGGATTATCGATATGAGCGAGCGGATTCCTTCTCCGTCCAGATATAATGAGGGATTGTCGAGAACCAGTATTTCCGGCTGCGAAACGAACACGGATGCCAGTGCTACTTTCTGGCGTTCACCTCCCGAGAGTTCCTCCGGACTTCGCTCTCTCAGAGAATCGATGCCAAGATTTTTCAGCGTCGTGTCAACCGCAGCTCCGATCGCTTCCGGTTCGTGACCCCTCAATTCCAGGCTCAGGGCAACTTCTCCGAATACGCTATCCTTTACACCGCTTAGTAAGAGCTCACTGTGTTCCGGGACGTAGGTGATCCTGTTTACTCTTGCTTGTATGGTCAACGAGAACAGATCTTCCCGACCGATCCGCACATTACCCGCGAGTCGGTAAACCGGATGCGTCCGCGGGAGAATTCCCGATATCGAATGACAGAGAATCGATGCTGCGAACAAATCCTCGGACAGAACCGCAGTGCGGCTGCCGTTACCTATCGAGAAGGAAGTATCTTCGAATATGATCGAGCCGTTTTCGTCCTTACAGGATAAATGGTCGGCGTTCATACTCATATGAGACTGGAGAAAATAATGACTGTACTGCACGCTAAAAATATGAAAGTGAGCAGCTTGTCGATGGAGGTCTGTCTGTCCGGGTAGACCGCAGATCTTTTTTCGACCGAGGTGAAGCCGCGCATTTCCAAAGCTATCGCCCGGTTCGAACTCTCCTCAATGAGGACATATAACAGCGGAATAAGGAGCTGCATGGTCGACCGCCATCTCTTCAGTACGCCCGATCTGGGCATGCCTCTGAGGTGTTGATAAAAATGAACCTCATGTACCTTTGACTTGAACCGATCGACGAATTTTAATCCGTTAATAAGAATGAATACCAACCATAACGGCAGATTTTGCTGATAGAGATACGATCCGAGGCGCTGAAGCGGAAGGAATGTAAAGAAACCAATGATACCTGTAAAAAGAAGCGTTATCCTCGATATCATCTCCACTCCGGTGAGCATACCTTCGTATGATATCGCCAGCGGACCGACCGGTATCCAGGTTACGGTTTCGGGATAAATGAACATCATAAATACTACGATGACGAGACAAAGCGGGACGGCTATCTTCAGGATCGAACGGATTGCTATGATGCCGTTCGGCAAGATCAAATACAATAAAAGAAGCACCGTTGTCAGCAGTATACGGTTGCCCGTTTGAAGAGCAAATCCTGCGATTAAAATGAAGAGCAGAAAGCTGAACATCGGTACCGGATGCGGTAAGTAATGCATCAGTTGGTGCCTTTTCGCTTCAAGTTTGTGTAACCGGGGAATTTTACGAGGAGCGACTTCGGCATATTCTTGAGTACCGCATATGCGAGCACGAATGTAATACCCTTATCAATCGGATCGGATGCCAAACCCTGGTAAAGTACCGATCGCAGAAGTTCTTCTCCCGTTGCCCTGAAGTAAAGAACGAGGAAATCCGTACCCGCGAGCGTAATACCGCCGAAGAGGTATGCGGATATAGGAGCGGAGACAATAGCCGCAATGATTCCAACGATGACGCCGGAAAGCGCTGATCTCCACCAGTATATGAAGGTATGCTTTTTGGCGAACAGCCCGGCGCACACTGCGATAACGATCATAGTGGGTATGAAGAACATCATTGCCGGACTGAATATCGCACTCGCGAGTAAATTGGAGAGAATGCCGGTTATTACCGCCGGTATGATACCTCCGAGTACCGCTACCACAACTGTGCCCAGAGAATCGAGATAGAGTGGAATTTTGAGCAATGCCGTGAACTGTCCCATCCCGAGATTCACCGCTACGCCGACGGTCATTAAGGAAAACACGGTGGGAGGAAGTTGATCGTGAATTTTCTGCGAGAGAGTCATACGTGTGATCAAGATAACACTGATTATACAGAATGTTGCTTAAATTTGCAACTTTGCATCCTGCTCGTTACATTTGTATTCTTGTGAGCAGGGAGTCATGTTCCAGCCGCTGCGGGACGATCATATACTCGTTCGGTGTTCGGCTACCTGTCGTCGGGTCGATTACGAAAGTGCGGCGCAGTTGTTCATGAGCGGAAGGTATTATCCCTGCTCAACAGAAACAGTATGTAAAATTCAGATGAGGAAATGAACGGTCTTAATACTATTAATGCCGAGTACAGACGCTCAGCGGCGCCTTCCAGATTTCAAGTTAGGTTATGAATCCGATCGTTCAGATACTGCTGATAATTCCATTGATCCTTCTGGGTATCGGCTTTTATTTATTGCACATAAAGAACAGACTTGACAATTATCTCTACCGTTATCGACAGGAAGGGATCGTGCTTCAGACAAGCCTCATGGTCTTTTCTGTAGGCGAGACCGAGGATCAGGCTGGTCGGTCTCTCGGTATTGTCGTGCTTACCCACCGAAGGTTGATCCTCCTGAATTGGAAAAGATCGCCGGTATTCGATTGCGAGTTTTCTGAATCCACGGATATCCGGATGGGAAAAAACTCTAAGACCGTAACTGTAGTTCTGGTAAACGAAGGCAAGAAACAGACCGTACGGTTTTCCGTGAGGAATCCCGACGCCTGGATTCATGAATTGTCCCGCTTGTCCCGTGAATCTTCTGCGGGATGAGTCATAATAACGAGATGTTTCCAGTAATCGGGATGGATATAATGGGTAATCAGGGAATTGAATTCCTGAAGTCTTTCCTGCGGGAGGTAAATACAAAGCCTCAGCTTTTCATCCCCATGCGATAAGTCGAGATAGAGATCGTATTCTGTGAGAGCAGATGTACTCTCAAGATCGTCCTGCGCCGTTTTGATAATCCCGATATAATTTTCACCAGTCGAGTCGTTCACTGCGAGAAGATGGGGTAGTTTCGGCCTCTGGTCGCCGAAGCGATTGTTTTGAACCATTTGAGGAAGCGGATACCCATCGAGACCGACAGCGGCCAGAATGCGTATGTCGTCTCTCTCAAAATGTCCCGCAAATTCCTTCATTAACTCTTCAAATGACATAGAATAGCAAACGACTAGTTTTGTGTATTGAGGCGGAACTCGTTGCGGCTAGCACTCGTTGAATATATGTGAAAAATGAAAAAAACCAAACTTGTATAGTTCGCTTTTGCTTGATTTCAAGCATAAAAATTTGTAATTTTGAATGATTATTTATAGCGGACAATGTGCCGCTCATTTTTTTTATATAAATAGGACTAAAACAGTCTGATTTGTAAGTAGCTGAAATCAAACACTTTATCCTTTAATTATTCTAGAATTAGTGAGGAGTTAATGATGAGCAATGTCCTGGAGCAGGAAGGACAGATAGTCGAGGGTACAGAAGAGAAGAAGATTCACAAGGCCAAGAAAAAGGTTACGGAAAAAGATACGCTTGAAGCCCTTGCGAACAGGGACTACAAGTGGGGATTCCACACCGATATCGAACAGGATGTACTGGCTCCCGGTCTGAATGAAGATACCGTCCGGTTCATCTCCGCCAAAAAAGAGGAACCGGAATGGCTTCTGGAATGGAGACTCAAGGCATACCGCAACTGGTTGAAGATGGAAGAGCCGTCGTGGGCTAATATTAAATATACCACTATCGAGTATCAGGATCAGGTATATTACGCAGCTCCCAAAATGAAAGGAGAGGGACCGAAGAATCTGGATGAAATCGATCCCGAGTTGCTTAAGATGTATGAAAAATTAGGCATACCGCTCGAAGAGCAGAAAATCCTCGCCGGGGTAGCCGTTGATGCAGTTTTCGACAGTGTATCGGTAGCTACGACGTATAAGAAAAAATTAGCCGAACTCGGCATCATATTCTGTTCGATGTCGGAAGCCGTAAAAAATCATCCGGATCTTGTCCGGAAGTACCTCGGATCGGTCGTTCCCTACAACGATAATTATTTTGCGGCGCTAAACTCCGCTGTATTCAGCGACGGCTCGTTTGTGTTCGTGCCGAAGGGTGTCAGATGTCCGATGGAACTCTCAACCTATTTCCGCATCAATAATCCGAATACCGGACAATTTGAGAGAACCCTGATTGTTGCGGAAGAGGGAAGCTATGTCAGTTATCTTGAGGGGTGCACCGCACCGATGCGCGATACGCATCAGTTGCATGCTGCGGTGGTTGAACTGGTGGCGTTCAATGATGCTTCGGTAAAGTATTCCACGGTTCAGAACTGGTATCCCGGTGACAAGGATGGGAAGGGCGGAATTTACAACTTTGTAACAAAGCGCGGTAAATGTGCGGGTGTCAACTCGAAGATCTCGTGGACGCAGGTGGAGACCGGTTCGGCAATCACCTGGAAATATCCGGGGGTCATTCTGCAGGGAGACAATTCCGTCGGAGAGTTTTATTCGGTGGCGCTGACGATGAATCATCAGCAGGCGGATACCGGAACGAAGATGATCCATCTCGGAAAAAATACGCGGAGTACGATCGTCTCGAAGGGCATTGCCGGCGGAGTCAGCAATAATTCCTATCGCGGTCTCGTTAAAGTAATGAAGGGAGCCGAAGGTGCGCGCAATTTCTCGCAATGCGATTCGCTCCTCCTCGGCGACCGGTGCGGAGCGCATACCTTTCCGTATATCGAGATCAAGAATAAATCCGCTCAGGTGGAACATGAAGCCACGACATCGAAGATAGGCGAGGATCAGATCTTTTACTGCAACCAGCGGGGTATTTCGACCGAGGATGCGGTATCGATGATCGTAAACGGTTTTGCAAAAGAGGTGTTCCGTGAATTGCCCATGGAATTTGCAGTTGAAGCCCAGAAACTGCTCGGCATCAGCCTGGAGGGGAGCGTCGGATAACAAGTGGTATCCCCGGGAGAGTACCGGAGCTGCACCGATTTTCCGATCTATCCACGACACTGATGCGCTTAAGAACGATAAAATGTAATATTGAAATAATTACGGAGAAAGATGCACATGCTTGAAATCAAAAACCTGCAGGCCGAAGTAGAAGGGAAACAGATACTCAAGGGAGTGAATCTGAAGGTGAACGCCGGCGAGATCCATGCCATCATGGGCCCGAACGGATCCGGCAAGAGCACTCTGGCACAGGTGATCGCGGGACGCGAAACCTACGATATTACCGGCGGCGAGATTATCTACGAAGGGAAGGATCTGCTCGACATGGCTCCGGAGGAGCGTGCACGCGAGGGCGTATTTATGGCCTTCCAGTATCCGGTGGAGATCCCGGGCGTTACCAATTCATACTTTCTGAAAACCGCCCTCAATGAAATCAGAAAACACAGAGGTCTGGATCCGCTCGACGCGATGGATTTTCTCAAATTGATCAAAGAACGAGCCCGGCATCTGCAGATCGAAACCGATATGCTGAACCGATCCGTGAACGATGCTTTTTCAGGGGGAGAGAAAAAGCGGAATGAAATACTTCAGATGGCGGTCCTCGAGCCGAAGCTTGCGGTACTGGACGAAACGGATTCGGGACTCGATATCGATGCGCTGAAAGTCGTCGCCGACGGCGTCAACCAACTCCGGTCCGCGGACCGTGCTATTATCATCGTAACGCACTATCAGCGTCTTCTGAATTATATTATCCCCGACTATGTGCATATTCTTCTCAACGGAATGATCGTGAAATCTGGAGATAAAGATCTTGCCATTGAACTTGAGGCGAAGGGTTATGATTCCACCAAGGAAGCACATGCGCCCCTGAAAGCAAAACTCGAGGAGAGCGTGTAAATGGAATTATCTTCGAAAGAACATATTGCACAGTATGAAGCCAGCTTTCTCATTCACGAGAAGAATTTGAACGGCGAAGCGAATTCCTGGCTGCACGATATCCGGAAACGAGCGTTGGCAAAGTTCAGCGAACTAGGATTTCCTACCACTCGCCATGAAGAGTGGAAATATACGAACATCGGTGCAATTGCGCGCGCTAAGTTTAATACGGTTCACCGGCATGAGATCTCTCCGATTCCCGAAGCCGTTCTTGAGCGATACTCGTACGACGATATGCGGAGTCATCTGCTGGTTTTTGTGGACGGACATTATTCGGAGAAGCTGTCGAAAATCGGAGACCTTCCGGACCGGGTGAGAATCTGCAGTATGGCGGAGGCGGTAAAATCGAATCCGGAGATCGCGGAAAAACATCTCGCCCGCTATGCAACATTCGATCAGGATGCATTTACAGCTCTGAATACAGCTTTTATACATGACGGCGCGTTTATCCACCTTCGCGACAACGCGACCGTCGATGTGCCCATCCACCTCCTGTTCCTCTCGAGCGGCAGGCTCGAACCGTTTATAACCTTCCCGCGTAACCTGATCGTTGCCGGAAAAAACAGCGTCGCCACCATTATCGAGACGTTCGCGGGCGCGGATACGAACGAGTACTGCACCAATACAGTTACCGAAGTAGTGTTGGATACCGATTCGGTTCTGGACCATTACCGGATACAGGAGGAAAGCGAATCCGCGTATCATATCTCAACGCTCCGCGTACATCATCTCGGGAAGAGCGCGTTCTCTTCACACTCGGCGATGTTCGGCGGTGCGATTACGAGAAATAATTCATATGCGGTGCTCGATGCGCAAGGGGTTGAAACTACGCTGAACGGGTTGTATCTTGGTACCGGGAGGCAGGTTATCGACAATCATACGACGATTGACCATGCTCAACCCCACTGCAACAGTCACGAGGTATATAAAGGGATTCTCGACGGACAGGCGCATGGGGTTTTTAATGGTAAGATATTCGTCCGGGTCGATGCTCAGAAGACCGATGCAAAGCAGACGAACAAGGCGCTGCTCCTGTCGGACGAAGCCGCGATCGACACCAAGCCGCAGCTTGAAATATTCGCCGACGATGTTAAATGTACGCATGGGGCTACGATCGGACAACTCGATAACAACGCTCTGTTCTATCTCCGATCGAGGGGAATAGACAAAGAATTGTCCCGCGACATTCTGACCTATGCATTTGCCAGCGACGTGATCGACCGCATCAAGGTAAAAGAACTCAGGGATTATTTGCACCACAGAGTGCTGGTCAAACTTTTGCAGGATCGCCTCAAAGGAATATACGAGGGTTCATAATGAGAACCGCCGATGAGCTGGTGGCACCTACGGCCGTACAGGATATGTATAACGTAGATTCGATCCGGGCGGACTTTCCCATTCTCCGGAGGAAAGTGAACGGCCGGCAGTTAGTCTATCTCGATAACGCAGCCACCACTCAAAAACCCGACAGCGTCATCCGTACCATCGTCAGATATTACACCGAGGAAAATTCCAATATTCATCGCGGAGTTCACTTCCTTAGCCAACTGGCAACCACCGGGTACGAACAAACGCGCACGACGGCCGCAAAGTTCTTACATGCCGCATCGCCGCAGGACATCATCTTCGTCCGGGGTACCACCGAAGGTATTAATCTGGTCGCTCACAGTTTCGTCAAATCCCGCCTCGCGCACGGCGACGAGGTGCTCATCAGCGGGATGGAGCATCACTCGAATATAGTCCCCTGGCAGATCATTTGCGCCGAGCGCGGAGCTGATCTGAAAGTTATTCCCTTCTCCGATGCCGGCGAGCTCGATCTCGAAGCATACGAAAAGCTTCTGACCCAGCGGACAAAGTTCGTTTCTCTCGTCCATGTATCGAACGCGCTCGGCACGATCAATCCGGTCCGGGAAATGATCCGGCTCGCGCGGCTAAAAGGGATCCCGGTCCTCCTCGACGGCGCACAGGCGGTCGCACACATGGCCATCGATGTCCGTGAACTCGATTGTGATTTCTACGTTTTTTCCGGCCATAAGATTTTCGGCCCGACGGGCATCGGCGTACTTTACGGAAAGCCCGAACATCTCGAATCGATGCCGCCCTACCAGGGGGGAGGGGACATGATCAAGTCGGTAACGTTCGAAAAAACCATCTACAACGATCTACCCTATAAATTCGAAGCGGGTACCCCGAATATCGCCGGAGTTATCGGCCTTGGCGCGGCGATCGAGTATGTCTCATCCATCGGGCTGGATCGCATCGTTGCCTACGAGCACGACCTCCTCGCATACGCCACCGAAGCGGTTATGGAGGTGAAAGGTTTGAGAATCATTGGAACCGCCCGTGCGAAATCGGCGGTTCTCTCCTTCGTACTTGAAGATATTCATCCGCACGATATCGGGACCATTATCGACTCCGAAGGGGTTGCAATTCGGACAGGGCATCATTGTACGCAGCCGGTGATGCAGCGGTATGGGCTGCCCGCAACCGCACGCGCATCGTTCGCGTTGTATAATACGAGGGAGGAGGTCGATGCTCTCGTGAAGGGAATTTATAAGGTTATCAAGGTCTTCAGCTAATGTCCGAACTGTCGACCCTCTATCAGGAGCTAATCCTCGATCATAATAAAAGTCCCCGGAACTTTAAGAAACTCGATTCTGCAAATCGAAAAGCCGAGGGCTTCAATCCGCTCTGCGGCGATCATTATACGATCTATTTGAGGATCGAGAACGGCATAATACAGGATGTCGGTTTTGAGGGGGCCGGTTGTGCGATATCGAAAGCGTCTGCATCGGTTATGAGCTCGATGCTCAAAGGAAAGACAAAGGAAGAAGCTGAAGTACTCATCGAGAGCTTTCAAAAACTCGTGACGGGAACCTCCGATCCGGAGGAGCAGGTGGAGAAGCTGGGGAAACTGGCTGCCTTCGCCGGCGTGAGCGATTACCCCGCACGCGTCAAGTGTGCTAGCCTCGCCTGGCATACGCTCAGGGCCGCTCTCGATAAAAGCGACGAGGTTGTCTCGACCGAATAATCCGAAAATATGAACTCGTTATGACTGAAAAAGAATTGACCGTCATCGAAAGGGACCTCATCTATAAGCAGGTCGTCGATATGATCCGGACATGTTACGATCCGGAAATCCCGGTGAACGTATACGAACTCGGATTGATATACGATATCGCCGTGAACGAGAAAGGGAAGGTGCATGTCCGGATGACGCTCACGTCGCCTGCTTGTCCGGTTGCCGGATCTCTGCCGAGGGAAGTAGAACAGAAGGTAAAACGGGTCGGCGGAGTAACCGATGCCCTGGTTGAGGTCGTCTGGGATCCCCCCTGGAATCCTGAGATGATGACCGAGGAAGCCCGTTTGGAACTTGGATTTTGAATCGAAGGTTTAATACAGAGAGCGATAAGTTACGCCAACGAATTGAATCGGTAAGGTAATTGAAGAGTTCTGTTCATACTAATCAGCAATAGATCGGGAGGGGTTTTTCATGTCACATTCTAGTCACACTTTACATCCGACGGTTCAGGAAACGCAAAGGGATATTCAGCTCACCCCGAAGGCAGCGGAAGAAATAAACAAGATTAAAGGGGAGAACAATATTCCCGAATCTTTCGGTTTGAGGGTCGGAGTCAAGGGGGGCGGATGCTCCGGAATGTCCTATATGCTCGCATTCGAAGAGACCAAGCGGGAGGACGATGTTGTACTGGAAGAACACGGGATCAGCTTGTTCATCGATCCAAAAAGTCTGATGTATCTGTCAGGGACGACTCTCGACTATACCGACGGGTTGAACGGCAGAGGTTTCGTGTTCAACAATCCAGGCGCAGTCAAGACGTGCGGTTGCGGTTCTTCATTCAGCGTTTAAACCGCAACGAATGAACGGGTACGCTGTACGGGCAGTAACTTCCGCCGCATAGCAGATAGTGTTCACCTATACCGGACCAGGGACATTCCGACTCTTGCATGTTCGAATGTCCCTTTCATTTTCATATCAATATCCGGAACTTCTATGAACGAAGAAATTAAAATCCAGGCAGAAATCACAAGCGACGACGCATGTCAATTTTCAGTTGACCGGCCGGTGTATCCAGACGGCTCCGTTTATTTCTCAAATCCCAAAGAAGCGGCAGGTTCACCGCTCGCTGAACAAATATTTGGAATTCCCGGCATCAGCGGTATCCTCATATCCGGTGAAACGGTGAAAGTATCTCGCCAGGGAGGAGGCGATTGGCTGCCGGCTGCCAAACAGATCGGAGCGATGATCCGGTCGCAAATACTGTCGGGAGAAGCGGCCGTCAGCGCAGAGCATCGGAAGAATCTTCCCACCGAAGATGTGCTTCGCAAAAGAATTCAGGAACTCCTCATCAACGAGATCAATCCGGCTGTTGCGTCGCATGGCGGTTTCGTTCGCCTCATCGATGTCAAGAAGAATAATATATATCTGCAGCTCGGAGGCGGGTGCCAGGGGTGCGGTATGGCGAACGTCACTTTGCGCCAGGGTATTGAAAAATTGATACGCAATCAAATACCGGAAGTCGGCAATATACTCGATGTAACCGATCATCAATCGGGTGCAAATCCGTATTATTAATCGCCGCACATTCCGGCGGATATCGATGGGACTCACTGAGAGTCCGGTGCGGCGCATTCAGCGGAAACAGGTATTCGTCTGCCGCCCCGATATCGGTACCGTATCCTCCGGTGGGGCGAGCAGATTCGCGTTTCGTCATGCTCTCCACTTTCAACAATGTCCAAATCTCGCTATACCGACTCAGGTAGCCGCCGCGGGAAGCGACGCCGAAAAGTTCTCTCCTTTAAGACGCCATATCTCAACCGAATTTTAATGGAGTACCATTGAAAGCCATCGTACTTCGGGAAACCGGAGAGCCGTCGAATCTTAAGAGTGAAGCCTTCCCGGATCCGGTTCCGGACGATCGTGAAGTTATCGTGAGGCTGCACGCTGCCGCGTTAAACCGGAGAGACGTTTGGATCCGTATCGGAAAATATGCGGGTATCAGGTTTCCGATAATCCTCGGTTCGGACGGGGCGGGGATAGTCTCCGATATCGGAAGAGAGGTGGATCCCGCGATCGCCGGCCGTGAAGTGATAATCAATCCGTCGTTATACTGGGGAAGCGATCCGCGTATACAAGGCCCCCAGTGGCGTATACTGGGCTTACCTGATAACGGAACCTACGCCGAATTTGTAAAAGTACCTGCATCGAACGTCTTTCCCAAACCGCCCCACCTCAGCTTCGATGAAGCGGCGGCTTTGCCCCTTGCAGCACTAACCGCATACCGTGCGGTTGCGGGCAGATGGAAAATCGGTGAGGGAGACTCGGTTCTCATCACGGGAATCGGAGGCGGGGTAGCTTGTTTCCTTTTTCAGATATGTAAATTGCTCGGTGCCCGCGTATTCGTAACCTCGGGAAGCGATGAAAAGATACAACGCGCCGTCGGACTCGGCGCTGAAGGGGGTGTAAATTACTCCGGCCAGAATTGGCCGGATCGGATAAAACCTCTTACCGGCGATGCCGGCATTGACATAGTGATCGACGGAGCAGGCGGGGAGAATTTTGATAAGGTGCTCGATATCGTCAGACCCGGCGGAACGGTCATTCTGTACGGAGCTTCTCTCGGATTAGCCAACGGCGTCAACGTCCGGCGTATCTTCTGGAAACAGCTAAACGTAATCGGATCGACTATGGGGACGCCTGACGAATTCAACGGCGTTCTTCAGCTGATTAATACACACAAATTATCTCCGATCATAGATTCGGTTTACGGGCTGGAAGATGCGGCTGCGGCGCACACCCGAATGGAGCGCGCCGAGCAATTCGGGAAAATAGTTCTGCGAATATCCTGATAAATCCGGATTATCACCGGTCCGCAATCCGGGATGGACGGATGAGAGCAGGACGCAGCATTGGTCGATTCAATCATTCTATTTCCGAAGAACCGGCTCAAGATATACTTTAGACGGGCGGTCACCCGCACCTGCTTCACTAATCTTCAAGATAAGTCCGCTCACGCGCTCTCCTCTTCTCATCGAAATGTGTATCCGATTCTCAGGGAGGTATAGCTCCGTTTTCTACGAGATGCGCTATTGCCTCGAATTTCTGCGGGTGATTTTTTACCTGAATTCTTGTATATTCAGACTGTGCCACCCGATGTTTGATACCATCCTGAAATTTGAAAGGAATCGATTGTGAAAATACTCATCGCAGATAAATTCCCCGATAAATATATCAAAGATATGCAAAGTTTAGGCGCTGAGGTGGTTTATAATCCGAAGCTCGGCGCCGAGGAACTTGCGGAGGCGGCTAAGAACGTATCGATGCTCATAGTGAGATCGACGGTGGTGAACGAGGTTTGTATCCGGAATTCACAGGATTTGAGCCTTATTATCCGGGCGGGAGCCGGCGTAAATAATATCGATATGAAGGCTGCAAGCGCAAAAGGGATATACGTGGCTAATTGCCCGGGTAAAAACTCAATCGCCGTTGCTGAACTCGCACTCGGACTGCTCCTGGCGATCGACAGGAAGATTCCGGAGAATGTCCAGGATTTTCGTAACCGAAAATGGAATAAAGGCGAATATTCCAAAGCGGATGGAATATTCGGTAAAAAGATCGGCATCGTCGGCATGGGAATGATCGGTCGTGAAACAGCTCTGCGTACACGTGCCTTCGGACTCGAAGTCTACGGCTGGTCGAGGTCGCTGACACCTCAACGCGCTGAGGAAATCGGCGTGCATTTCTGCGGCTCCGTCGAAGAATTGGTCGATGTGGTCGATATCGTCTCGGTACATCTCGCACTGAAACCCGATACGAGAGGTATCATATCGAAGCAGATCATCGATCGAATGAAACCGGGCACGATTTTCATCAACACGTCGCGTGCCGAGGTTGTCGACGAAGATGCACTGGCGGGTGCGGTTCAAACCGGAAAACTGAGAGCAGGACTCGATGTGTTCGTGAACGAACCGGAACAGAAAGAGGGATCGATCGATTCAAACCTGTGCGACATGAAGGGAGTATACGTCACGCATCACATCGGCGCATCCACCGAGCAGGCTCAGAACGCAGTTGCTCAGGAGACCGTCGATATCGTAAGGGAGTATGTCCGCCACGGAAGGGTGAGGAACTGGGTGAACCGGTGCAAAGCTACCGATGCCGGATGGCAACTCATCGTCAGACACTATGATAAACCGGGCGTCCTGGCAAATGTCATGCATGTGCTGAAAGTGGGCAACATCAACGCCGAGGAACTTGAAAATGTTATTTTTGACGGTAAATTAGCTGCCTGTTGCACCATCCAACTTGATAATCGTCCCACGGAATCCATGCTTGCAGAGATCAGAAAAAAGAGGGATGAGATCATCAGCGCTACATTGATCGATTTAAACGGAGAGAACTGACAGTTCGATTTACCACGGCTCAACAAATTAAGCATAACTGCAAATCTTAACCATTCAGGAATCAAATACGATCGCTTTATGAAATTCAGCTCATCCTTTTTCCCGACGCAGAAAGAAGTACCGGTCGATGCATCGATCCCCAGTCACATACTTATGATCCGCGCCGGACTCATCCGGCCGCTCGGTGCGGGCATTTATTCATTTCTGCCGATGGGATACAGGGTCATGCGGAAGGTTATGGAGATCATCAGGGATGAGATGAATGCGATCGGCGGACAGGAATTTCATCTCCCTGCGCTGAATCCGGTCGAACTCTGGGAGCAGAGCGGCCGGGTTACGGACTTCGGCGATATTCTCTTTCATGTGAAAAACCGTCCGCTGGTACTGGCGCCGACCCATGAAGAGATCATCTGTTCGATTGCGAAGAATTTTCTGAGATCGTACCGTGATCTGCCGCAGGTGTGGTATCAGATCCAGACGAAATTCCGAAATGAACCGAGACCACGCTCGGGCGTGCTGCGGGGCCGGCAGTTTATCATGAAGGATTCCTACAGTCTCGACGCTTCAGCTGAAGGATTGGACGCGAGTTATGACAGTCATGCAGAGGCATATAAAAAGATTTTTTCACGCTGCGGGTTGAAGTTTTTCGTCGTCGGGGCGTCAAGCGGGGCGATGGGGGGTTCGCGGTCTCAGGAATTCATGCTCGAATCGGACGCGGGAGAGGATCTCTGCGCGGTGTGTCCGGCCTGCGGATATGCAGCTAATCTTGAGGTTGCCCGATCGAAGGCTGCGACTCTGCCCCGTATGAACGGTTCACTCGAGCTCTCTGAAATCCATACGCCGCAGGTCAGAACCATAGATGAGCTGACCGTTTATCTCGATGTGCCGGCAACGCGTCTGGCAAAGTCGCTCGTGTATATGCAGGCGGACAAACCGCTGCTGATTCTCATGGCCGGCAACGATCAATTGAACGAATCGAAGCTGGCCGCAGCGGTCGGCGCGGGTGCACGCCCCATGCATCCCGACGAAATCCTACTAAATACCGGCGCACATCCGGGCTCGGTAGGTCCGATCGGATTGAATAATTTCCGGATTATCGCCGACAGCCGGCTCGTTGACGCAAACGGATTGATCAGCGGTGCAAATCGGGACGATTATCATATCGGCAATATCGATATGAAACGGGATGTGAAAGCCGGCGAATATTTCGATCTGCGCACGGTGGAAAGCGGTGAGGAGTGTGTAAACTGCGGAAAACCGCTGCGGGTAGTCAGAGCGATCGAGATCGGACATATATTCAAGCTCGGAACGAAATATGCCGAAAGTATGGGCGCATATTTTCTCGATGAAAAAGGGGAAGAGAAGCCGATCATCATGGGAAGTTACGGCATCGGCGTTGAGAGGATCATTGCGAGCCACATCGAGCAGAACCACGACGAGAAAGGTATCGTCTGGGATAAGGCAATCGCTCCGTTCGATATCCATCTGATCGGTTTGAATATGAAGAACGACACCGTTCGTACCGCAGCGGAAGAAATCTATATCTTGCAGCAGGGGGAGGGATACGAGGTCCTATTCGACGACCGCGATGCCGTCTCTGCGGGATTTAAATTCAACGATGCGGATCTGCTCGGCATCCCGGTTCAGGTAATTGTCGGAGAAAAAAACCTGATAAACGGGAACGTCGAAATAAAAGTTCGTCAAACGAGCGAACGGGAGATAATCGACCGGAATCTCCTCGGCTCCCGTATCAAAAAGTTGCTCTCCTGAGATAATCATATGGCACAGGAACAAAAGTTTCTCATAGGCAAAGAATGGCGTTCCTCGGACGAACGGGAACCGAACAGGAATCCGTACACGGGCAAGATCATCTCGGAGGTCTGCCAGGCCCAGCAGCAGGATATGGATGACGCGATAATGTGCGCGGAGGAAGCATATCTCGATATGAAAAAGCTGCCGTCGTATAAACGGAGCGAGATCCTCCAGACCATCGCGGCAAAGATACACAGGCAGAGAAAAGACTTCGCGATGATGATGGCGGAGGAATCCGGCAAACCGATCGCACAATCGCTTATGGAAGTCGATCGTTCGGTGTTCACGTTCTCTTTAGCAGCCGAGGAGTCAAAGAGAATCGGCGGTGAGACGCTTCCGTTGGATTTATCGGCTCAGGCGGAACGACGATGGGGACTGACCCGCAGATATCCGATCGGGCCGATCGCGGGTATTTCTCCGTTTAATTTCCCGATCAATTTAGTCGTGCACAAAATCGCTCCGGCAATCGCAGCCGGCAATACCATGGTTCTCAAACCGCCTCCTCAGGCGCCGTCAACAGCGCTGCGGCTGGCGCAGATAATTCTGGACTCGGGCGCGCCGCCGGGAACCTTCAATGTTATCCCATGCCGGGTAGAAGTTGCGGAACAGCTCGCAACCGATGAGCGGCTGAAAATGCTCAGTTTTACAGGCAGTCCGAAGGTAGGGTGGTATCTCAAGGAGAAAGCCGGTAAGAAAAAAATCATTCTCGAACTCGGCGGTAATGCCGCGGTCATTGTCGACCGGACCGCGAATCTGGATTTTGCGGTCAAGCGGATCGCGTTCGGCGCCTATGCGTATGCGGGACAGGTGTGCATCAAAGTGCAGCGGATGTTCGTCCACGAAAGTATATATGATGATTTTTTATTGCGATTTCAGGATGCTGTAAAATCGCTCAAGATTGGCGATCCGATGGAAGAGGACACGGTGCTGAGCGCGTTGATCGACCAGGATGCCGCCGACAGGGTCGAGGCATGGATTCAGGAAGCCCGCGATGCAGGTGCCACTATACTCGCCGGCGGTAACCGGAAGGGAAATATAATCGAACCGACGCTTATCTCCAACGCTCATCCGGGGATGAAAGTCTATAATGCCGAGGTGTTCGGACCGGTTGCGACAATTCACCGGTTCGGTGAAATCCAGGAAGCGATCGACGGCGTCAATGACAGTATCTACGGCTTACAGGCGGGGATATTTTCGGGCGACTTCCGGAACATTTTCTATGCGTATGAGCAGCTCGACGTCGGGGGGCTCATTGTCAACGATTTTCCGACATTCAGAATCGATCATATGCCCTACGGCGGCATAAAAGATTCCGGCTTCGGCAGGGAGGGGGTGCGTTACGCGATCGATGAGATGACCGAGTTGAAGTTGCTTGCGTTCAATTTCGGCCAGTAGAAAAACGAGCTTCCGTTGTCTGCGCCGATCATCTTCCGGCCGTCCTCGCCGCTCATCGGTATCGCGCCGGTCGACGCAGAAAATATACTCCCCCATCGAGGGGATACGGAGAAAACGATCTCCGTCTCACCGTTCATACATTGAGTAAAAAAACTGTGAACCGATGAAAGCTTCCGAATTATTTACGAAGTGCCTGGAAAATGAAGGAGTGGAATATATATTCGGTTTGCCGGGCGAAGAGAACATGGATCTCCTCGATGCGCTGCTCGATTCTTCGATCCGGTTCATATCGACCCGCCATGAGCAGGGTGCCGCGTTCATGGCGGATGTGCACGGACGGTTGACAGGGAGAGCTGGTGTCTGTCTTTCAACACTCGGTCCCGGCGCGACCAATCTCATCACGGGTGTGGCCGATGCGAATATGGATCGTGCTCCGCTGGTTGCGATCACGGGGAACGCCGGTCTCGACCGTTGGCATAAAGAGAGCCATCAGGTAATCGATGTCATCTCGCTTTTTAAACCCATAACGAAATGGACCTCGCCGGTACGAATTGCGGACACAGTACCGGAGGTGGTCAGGAAGGCTTTCAAAGTAGCGCAAACCGAAAAACCGGGCGCCACACATATCGATTTCCCCGAGGACATAGCCCGTGTCCAAACAGATTCGGAACCGTTGAGGGTTCAACAGCCGTTCATTCCTGAACCGGCGGAGAATCAGATAAAAAGAGCTGCTGAGATTCTGAACTCTGCATCATCTCCGATCGTTCTTGCAGGCAACGGAGTGGTCAGAGGCGATGCTGCAGGAGAATTGACACGGTTCGCCGATAAGCTTAACATCCCTGTCTGTAATACATTTATGGCAAAAGGAGTAATCCCCTACGAAAATACGCATTCGCTTCAAACAGTCGGGCTGCAGGAGCGCGATTATATTTCGTGCGGTATAGACAGATCGGATGTCGTTCTGGCGGTCGGATACGATATCGTCGAATACCCGCCTTCACTATGGAATCCGAGGGGGGATAAGAAGATCATCCATATTGATACCCTGCCAGCCGAAGTGGATGCATCATACATCGTCGACGTGGGAATCATTGGTGATATTGGTATCGCTCTGCGCGAGCTCGGCGAGCGGGTCCAGACGTTCCAGGAGGAGTATGGGAGCAGGTTGCGGGAAATTATTTTAGAAGAGATACATGCCTATCGGGAAGATCGGTCATTCCCCATGAAGCCGCAACGCGTGCTGAGCGATCTGCGGAGCTTTCTGGCGGATAGCGACATCGTCATCTCGGATGTCGGAGCCCACAAAATGTGGATCGCAAGGATGTATCCGTGTTCGAAACCGAATACCTGTATCATCTCGAACGGATTCGCTTCTATGGGTATTGCGGTACCCGGTGCGCTGGCAGCCCGGCTTCTCTATCCGGATACGACCGTGGTCGCGGTGACCGGCGACGGAGGCTTTCTGATGAACTCTCAGGAACTCGAGACCGCGGTCAGATACGATATCGATATCATCGTTCTGATCATGAACGATAATGCATACGGGCTTATCGGGTGGAAGCAGCAGAATACGTTTCAGAGAGAAGCATTCGTACGAATCGGGAATCCCGACATGGTGAAGTATGCGGAGAGTTTCGGAGCGAACGGTTACCGGATCGAGGAAGCGTCGGAACTTCTCCCGGCGCTGCATGACGCAAAGCAGCGGCACAAGCCCGCGGTTATCGATTGCAGAATTGATTATACAGAGAATCTACGATTAACCGAGAAATTGGGGAACATTATCTGTCCCCTGTAAACCGAAGATGTATTCATTATGCCTCAGTTCATTCACCTTCATAATCATTCCCACTACAGCCTGCTTGACGGCGCGGCTACCATCAACGCTCTGATCGGAGCTGCGAAGAGATACGAGATGCCGGCGCTTGCGTTGACCGACCATGGAGTAATGTTCGGCGCCGTCGAATTCTATAAGAAGGCGAAGAAAGCGGGAATTAAACCTATTCTCGGATCCGAGCTCTATATCCTGACGAAGGGGAGCAGATCCGAACGGCAGGAGGAAGGGGGGAACGGGAGAGCCCACAAACGTTCCTATCATCATATTGTTCTTCTGGCGAAAAACAATACAGGCTATAAGAATCTCATGAAGCTCTGTACGCTCGGACATACGGAGGGTTTTTACTATAAACCCAGGATCGACGTGCCGCTCCTCAGGGAATACGCCGAAGGACTCGTCTGTCTGTCAGCCTGCGCCGGAGGCATCGTCGCGGCTCATCTCGTTGACGGTAATTATGAAACCGCACGTGAAGTCGCTTTAATCTACAAGGAAATATTCGGGGATGATTTCTATCTCGAGATTCAGAATCATAATTATGCCCCGGAAAAGAACGTCCTTGAAGGTATGCCCAGACTCGCGCGGGAACTCGGTATCAAGCTCATCGGCACGAACGACATTCATTATATCGAGCGCGAGCACGCCATACCCCATAATGTCATGCTGAAGATACCCGATGCGAACAGCACCAATGCCCAGGATATCCACGTGCTTCGTTACGGAACGGATCAGATATATTTCAAGAGCGCCGAGGAGATGCACCGCGTATTTGCGGATTACCCGGAGGCGATAGAGTCGACGCTTGAAGTGGCCGAGAAATGCAACGTCGAACTCGATCTCAAAAAAAATCATATGCCGGATTTTCCGATCCCCCCCGACGCGGAAGTCGATACGCTGGACGAATATTTCGAGAAACTTGTCTCCGAAGGAATCGAAAGACGTTACGAGGTGGTTACGCCGGAGATACGCGACCGGGTACGTCTCGAGCTCGATGTAGTGAAGCGTATGGGATATTCGGGATATTTTCTGATCGTTTCGGATTTCATACGCCAGGCGAGGAACATGAACGTTCTCGTCGGACCCGGACGCGGCAGCGCCGCCGGCAGCATCGTCTCGTACGCTCTCGGGATCACGAATGTCGATCCGTTGACATATGGACTGCTCTTCGAAAGATTTCTGAATCCGGACCGCATCAGCATGCCTGATATCGACGTCGATTTCTCGGACCAGAAGCGTGAGCTGGTGATTCAATATGTTCGCGAAAAGTACGGCGCGGAATCCGTCTCGCAGATCATCACGTTCGGCACCCTCTCGTCCCGTGCGGTTCTCAAGGACGTCGGCAGGGTGCTCGGCATTCCGCTGAGCACCGTCGAATCCATCACCAAACAGATTCCGGTGTTCCAGGGAAAAGTCACCCCTATACAGGAAGCCCTCGAAACCATACCGGAACTCAAGTGGGTCAAGACGAGCAATGACCCGAGAATGCAGGACCTCATCCGGTTCTCAACCGTTCTCGAGGGAATGAACCGCAACGTCAGCACACACGCCGCAGGCGTGGTGATCGCCCCCGGCCCGGTGAGCGACTACGTTCCGCTCTATAAAACTCCGCAGACGGAACTCATGACGCAATATAATATGAAGGACCTGGAGGATGTCGGGCTGCTCAAGATGGACTTCCTCGGCCTGCGTACGTTGACCGTCATCGAGAATGCGCTCGAGATGATTGCCGATCGTTATGGGGTTCGAATCGATCTCGATGAGATCCCGATCGACGATCAGAAGACATTTGAACTATTCTCAAAAGCTCTTACCGTCGCAGTCTTTCAGTTTGAATCGCGGGGAATGCAGGATTACCTCAAAAAGCTCAAGCCGAATACCATCAACGATCTCGTCGCTATGAATGCCCTGTACCGCCCCGGACCCATGAGCATGATCGACGACTTCATCGATAGAAAATACGGCAGAAAAAAAATCGAATACCTGCATCCCGAACTCGAACCGATCCTGAACGAGACGTACGGGATCATCGTCTATCAGGAACAGGTTATGAAGATCGCAAGCGCGATCGCCGGATATACGCTCGCCGCCGCAGATCTCATGAGGCGCGCTATGGGTAAGAAGGATAAGCTCCTCATGTCGGATCAGAAGAAGACATTCGTAAGCGGTGCGACGGAGCGGGGAATACCCAAAAAATCGGCTGTCGAGATCTTCGAACTCATCGACAAATTCGCCTCTTACGGCTTCAACAAATCGCACAGCGTGGCTTACTCGGTTCTCGCGTACCAAACGGCATACCTGAAAGCTCACTATTCCGCCGAATTCATGGCGGCGACGATGACGAGCGAAATAAACAATACCGATAAGATCGTGCTCTTTATCGACGAATGCCGGAAACTCGGCATCAACGTGCTTCCTCCCGATGTGAACCAGAGCGATTGGAATTTTATCGTCACCGGCGAGGGGATCCGGTTCGGTCTCGCTGCGATAAAGGGAGTCGGTACCAACGCGGTAAAAGAGATCGTACGGGTACGAACAGAGGGGGGCGAGTTTCAGAATATATTCGACTTCTGTACCCGCATCGATCTGCGCGTCGTAAATAAGAAAACGCTCGAAAGTCTGATCCAGGCAGGCGCCTTCGATACGACCGAGGGACACCGGGCGCAGCTCCTGGAAACCGCCGATAAAGCGATGATTTACGGTCAATCCCAAAAGAAACACCGTGAAGCGGGGCAATCGAGCCTCTTTGATGTCGGCGGTAAATCGGCCGAAGCGCAGCCGGTTCAATATCCGCCTCTACCGGATATTCCAGAATGGTCGGAGGGGATGAAACTCTCCCGCGAGAAGAG
The DNA here is from genome assembly GCA_964495085.1 of uncultured Ignavibacteriales bacterium. Lineage (GTDB taxonomy): Bacteria > Bacteroidota > Ignavibacteria > T3Sed10-11 > T3Sed10-11 > CAZBUK01. The sequence continues at coordinate 34,655 of CAZBUK010000013.1, read as the reverse complement.
CGTGCTCGGTTTTTACGTCTCCGGACATCCGCTTAAGAAATACCAACGCGAGGTAGAAGCATTCTCGACGGTGAAGTTCGGTGAGGCAGAGGTCGTGCAGCACGATTCTCAGATCCGCATCTGCGGAATCGTTACTGCGGTCAAGACGAAGATCGACCGGAAGGGAAACACCATGGCTTTCGTTACAATGGAAGATTTTACGGGGAAGGGAGAGTTGATCGTGTTCTCGGATACCTACAAAGAATACCGTCACCTATTGATACCCGATTCGCTGGTTGTCGTCGAAGGAAGAGCACAGCCGACGGAAGATACGCTTAAAATTCTTCCCAATATCGTAAGACCTCTAACGGATGTGTATCAACATTATGCGCAGGCGGTTATTATCTCGATCGATCTTGGGAAAGTCCGAGAATCGGCGATTAAAAAACTGAAAGAGATCTTCGAACACTATGAGGGGAACTGTGCCTGCACATTCATCGTTGAAGGAGGAGACGCAGACACCCCCCGTACCTGGTTCAGCCGACGATATACCGTTAATCCGACAGATCAGTTTATCGACGATGTACGCAGTCTTCTTGGTCCGGATGCCGTTCGGGTTAACTGATGTCTCGGGATATCGCTGCGTAATGCGATTACAGCGCGTTCTTCGAACCCCCGGAATTGAGTACCGACTGAAGTCGGACAAATGCCCGGTTCGTTATTACGGATAGCTGAAATATAACAAATCAACATCAGTCAAAAAGGAGCATACATGAAACCGGTAGAAGTTAGAGATTCGAACTTCGAGCATGAAGTACTGAAGTCGGAGCATCCCGTATTGGTCGATTTCTGGGCCGAATGGTGCGGTCCATGTAAGATGGTCGCACCGGTAGTGGCGGAGCTTGCAAAAGACTATGAAGGGAGATTGAAAGTGACCAAGCTGGACGTCGATTCGAATCCGCAGACTGCAATGAAATACGGAATTCGAAGCATCCCCACATTGCTCATCTTTAAAGAAGGCCAGGTTATCGATCAGATTATCGGCGCTGTCCCCAAACGGCACCTGGTTGAGAAGATCGAAAAACATGTCGTAACGGCATAATCGGTATTAAAGATCGAATGATCCTCAATAGCCCCGCCATGCCGGGGCTTTTTATTGCATCTTATGACGGCATGCGGTATCTTGGAGAAGTACAACTTCCATCGGTATGCAAATACCGTAATAGAGTGAATTTCCCGCGAGTCTGTCGTCATGAGAGCGAATCCCGTTTTCCGCCGAATCATTCCCTACTTAAATTATCGTATTAAAGAATTTATCAATCAATGTTATCGATTCTTGATACTGCTTGCAGCAGTGCTTTGTTTCTACTCCGGATGTGACCATATTATTACAGATCCACGCAACGATACGAAATGGGTGTATAAAATTCCGATACATATTACCGGCAGTGCCGGCTCAACCGCCATTTGTGCCGATAACGCGATTGTCGTTGTAGATAAGGAGATAATAATTCAAACGGATGAGTATGGGAAAGCGATCATCGATTCGTTGACAGTGGGGGAACATACATTCAATATCGAGCATCCGGCATACGGTACTTACTCCTTCAACCGAACGATCTCGGACGACGCGGAGATTCACATAGAGATACTTTCTGCGGAAGATTACTTTCCTCTCGCACTCGGCAATACCTGGACATACGAATACAATTATTATAACGGCGGACCGGCAATATACTGGCAATATACAAAAATCGAGGGAACGTTAACCTGGGAGATCGTCTCCGTCGATACTTCGGAGGGATCCATTGCATATTCGATCCATGAAATTATGAATGGCGCTCGGGAGCGGCGGGTATATTACGTCGACGATCAGTCAGACAGTATTTTTTTCGATTCGACTTCTTCGGATCAGGTCATAACCCTGATCGAACATGAAAATCATCGATTGACCGGAGGGGAAGGATCCCTCGTGACCGGTCTGTCGGCGATTAATAAATCGACCTTGCTGCGGTATTACAATCCGGACATCGCAACCGATTCAGTCAGAGTGGGTACAGATCCGAATCTTTTACGTATTTGGATGCGTAGAGGCGTAGGGCTTACCGAAATTTACTCCAAAACCGGAAGTCATCATGTGACGTCATCTATGGCGATATTGACCGGATATTCTTTTTCTGAGTAATTGCATTTCTATATTACCGTCTCCAGGGATCATTGGACGATTAGATTGTGACCTTTTAAAAATATTCTCTGCCTGCCTGATCAGACGAAGAGAATCAAGAGTCCCCGCTCTCCGATTTGCATTCCTCTCTTAACATTTTGTATATTAAGAGCTTATAAGATTTTCACAACTCAATCTTACTCCTTTCAGTTACCGGAAGTAGATACGGTGGAAAAAAACGTATTTCTGCACAGAACACATACATGCGGCGAGCTCCGTGCATCGCATATAGGGCGGACGGTTGTCCTGAACGGCTGGGTCGATACACGCCGCGATCTCGGAGGCGTGATCTTTATCGATCTTCGTGACAGGTACGGCGTAACCCAGGTGGTATTTGCACCTCAGCACGACAAAGAGACCTACGATCAGGCTCAGACGTTACGGAGCGAGTTCGTCATAGCGGTAAAGGGGAAAGTGGAGAACCGTCCGGCGGGGACGGAAAATCACAATCTGCCGACGGGCGAGATCGATATCCTGGTTCAGCAGCTCGAGGTGCTGAATCCCGCAGATACTCCGCCGTTCCAGATTGCAGAGCGGTCCGACGTCAGCGAGGATCAACGTCTTCGTTACCGGTATCTCGATCTGCGCAGGCCGTCGATGTTGCATAATCTTCTCGTACGTCATAGAATGGCTCAGATTACCAGGAGGTATTTCGACGAGCATCAGTTCGTGGAGATCGAAACTCCGATACTGATGAAGAGCACTCCCGAAGGCGCGCGTGATTTTCTCGTCCCGAGCAGGATTCACAGGGGAAGATTCTATGCGCTTCCGCAATCCCCTCAGACGTACAAACAGCTATTGATGGTGGCTGGCGTCGACAGGTATTTTCAAATCGTCAAGTGCTTCAGGGACGAGGATCTCCGTGCGGACCGCCAGCCGGAATTTACACAGATCGACGTCGAAATGTCCTTCGTCGATGAACAGGATATCTTTACCATGGCCGAAGGATTGATGGCGCGTCTGCTCAAGGAAGTTCTGCAGGTAGAGATAATCACGCCGTTCGACAGGTTGTCGTATACGGAAGCTATGGAACGGTACGGCAGCGACAAACCGGAGCGCAGGTTCGGACTTGAGCTATCAGATTTATCGAAGTCGGTGAGTACCTCAGGCTTCAAGGTATTCGCGGACACGCTCGCTCAGGGCGGAGCGGTCGCGGGCTTCGCGATTCCCGGCGCGGCTGCATATACGAGAAATCAGCTCGATAACCTGGTCGATCTTTCGAAATCTCTCGGGGCGAAAGGACTGGTCTATATCAAAGTGCTGGATGAAGGATTTGAAAGTCCGGTTCAGAAATTTCTAACCCAAGATGAACTCGGGGGCATCGCGTCGCTCGTCCGGGCAAAGTCCGGAGATCTGATCCTCGTCATAGCCGATACGTGGAAAAACTGCTATTCGGTACTTGGAGATCTCCGGCTGGAATTCGGCAGGCGGTTGAATCTCATCGATAAGAACAAGATCGATCTTCATTGGGTCACCCAGTTTCCGTTGTTCGAGTGGAACGCGGACGATAAACGCTACTATGCGATGCATCATCCTTTTACTTCCCCCCATCCCGAGGACACGGAAAAGCTCAGGGTGTCGCAGGAGGGAGTTCGGGCGCGCGCGTACGATCTCGTCATGAACGGTAATGAAATAGCCGGCGGCAGCATTAGAATACACAACTCTGATCTTCAGAAGCTCGTTTTCGAAAAACTCGGGATATCGACCGGAGAGGCAGAGGAAAAATTCGGATTCCTCATGAATGCGTTCCGTTACGGCGCACCTCCGCATGGAGGTATCGCTTTCGGATTCGACCGGATGGCGATGCTGTTTACCGGACAAAAATCTATTCGTGATGTCATTGCTTTTCCGAAAACCAGCAGCGGACTTTCGCTCATGGACGGAAGCCCTTCCGATATATCGGATGATCAGTTACGAGAACTGCATATCCGCGTACGCTCTGTTTAGATCGCGAATCCCGGAGCAGAAAAAAAATGAGAGAGTCCATTCGAATTGCCAGCGGCCAGGGTTTCTGGGGAGACCTGCTCTCCGCACCGCGCGATCAGGTAATGCGGGGACCGATCGATTACCTCGTTATGGACTATCTCGCCGAAGTGACGATGTCGATTCTGCAGAAGCAGAAACGCCGCGACCCCTCGCTCGGTTATGCGAAAGATCTGATCCCGCTGCTGACGGAAATACTTCCCGAGTGCGTCGGGAAAAAGATCCGGATAATCACAAACGGCGGCGGAGTAAATCCGCATTCCTGTGCAGAGGCCATCATCAATACGGCAAGGGAAGCGGGTGTGCGGGAACTGAAAGTAGGCGTCGTCGTCGGCGACGATATATCCGATCGGCTCGGCGAGCTGCGCACGAAGGGGATCGAGTTCCGGAACATGGAATCGAACGAGGATTTATCGGCCGTCGCAGGACGTATTACGAGCGCAAATGTCTACTTCGGCGCAGCTCCGATCGTCGACGCTCTCAGGCTAGGCGCGGATATCGTGATTACCGGAAGGACGACCGATACAGGATTGACGCTGGCTCCTATGATATACGAGTTCGGCTGGCATGCGCACGACTGGAATAAACTTGCGGCGGGAACGGTCGCGGGCCACATCATGGAATGCGGCGGCCAGGCGACCGGCGGGAATTTTTCGGCCGACTGGAAAAGCGTACCCGATCTGCATGATATCGGCTTCCCGATAACCGAAGCCTATCCGGACGGGACCTTCGTTATAACAAAGCATTCGGGGACAGGCGGATTGGTTTCGCTGCAGACGGTTAAAGAACAGTTGCTGTACGAGATCGGAGACCCGAGTTCGTATATCACTCCCGACGTTATCGCGGACTTCACGACAATACAATTGTCGGAGGACGGAGAAAACCGGGTGAAGGTTGCGGGCATTCGCGGAAAGCCCTTTACCGATTTCTATAAGGTATCGATGTCTTATGCCGACGGCTATACCGCGATCGGCACGCTGACGTATGCAGGTCCCGATGCCTATGAAAAAGCGGTCGCAGCGGATTCCATACTCCGCAAGCGTCTGCAGAAAATCGGGCTCTCGTTCGAAGAGATCAGAACGGAGTATGCGGGTCTGAATTCCTGCCACGGTCATATCGTAGAAATTCCGGATCAAATTAACGAAGTGGTTTTCCGGGTTGGGGTAAGGTCGCATGATTTTGTTTCCGTGGAGAGATTCGGAAAGGAAATCGCGCCGCTCATATTGACAGGTCCACCCGGTGTCACCGGATTTGCGGGAGGAAGGCCGAAGCCGAACGAGGTCATAGCCTATTGGCCGGCTCTCATTCCGAAGACGGCAGTAAAACCCGAGGTATATAGTCTCAACTTATGAAGATACTATGAAGATACGCCTGACGGATATAGCGCACGCCCGCTCCGGCGATAAAGGCGACACTGTAAATATAGGCTTGATCGCCCGTGATGAACGACATTTCGATATTCTCAAGAAGTATGTTACCGCCGAAGCGGTGAAAGAATATTTCGGAGACATGGTAAAGGGGAGAGTCGAGCGTTACGAACTATCGAATCTGGGCGCATTGAATTTTCTGCTGCATGAGGCGCTCGGTGGAGGGGGTACGAAATCGCTCATGACCGATGCACAGGGAAAAACTTTCTCTACCGCATTGCTGTTGATGGAAATGGATATTCCGGAGTCCGAGTTAAAAATCTGAGATTCCGGAAACCGATGCTGGAACTGCGGATCAAATGCCCGGGATTAATGAAGGGCTTGTTTACACACATTTTTAATGAGGGAGAGAACACATGCAAGAACTCAAAAGCAGAATAAAGGCGCTGCATGAAAAACTGACGGATTTGCGGAGGTTTCTTTGACATAGAAACCAAGGAGCACGAGATTGCCGAGTACCAGGAGAAAACCTCCGCTCCCGATTTTTGGGACGATAATATTCAGGCTCAGAAGATCATGCGAGAAATCTCAGTCAGAAAGGAATGGGTCGACGCATGGTCTGAGCTGAAACGCCAGGAGGAAGATGCCTCGACGCTGATAGAGCTGGCCGAGGAATCGAACGACGATTCTCTGACACCGGAGATCGAAGGGGAGATAGACTCCCTTGAGGGGGGGATCGGCGATCTTGAATTCAAGAGCATTCTCAGCGCGGAAGATGATCAGCGAAACGCTCTCCTCGCAATTCATTCGGGCGCCGGCGGGACAGAAGCGCAGGATTGGGCTCAGATGCTCATGCGAATGTATCTGAGATGGGCGGAACGGAAAGGATTCGAAGCTACGTTGTTCGATGTACTTGAAGGAGACGGCGCCGGCATTAAGAGCGCTACCATCGAGATCACCGGCGCATACGTCTACGGGTACCTCAAAGCTGAAAACGGAGTACACCGGCTCGTCAGAATATCTCCATTCGATTCGAATGCCCGCCGCCACACATCGTTCGCCTCAGTCTTCGTGTACCCGGAAGTGGAGGACGACGTCGATATCGAGATTAATCCAGCCGACATCGAGTTCGATACGTTCAGGAGCGGTGGAAAAGGGGGGCAGAACGTGAACAAAGTTGAGACGGCAGTTCGAATCAGGCATATCCCGTCGGGGTTTGTTGTTTCCTGTCAGCAGGAGCGCTCGCAATTCCAGAATCGCGAACGGGCAATGAAGATGCTGAAAGCCAGACTGTATCAGCAGCGCCGGGAAGAGGAGGAAGCAAGGCGTGCGGTGGTGGAGGGGACGAAAAAGAAGATAGAGTGGGGTAGCCAGATCAGATCGTACGTATTTCATCCATATAATATGGTCAAGGATCACAGAACGGATCACGAAACGAGCGACACACGGGGGGTTATGGACGGCGAGATCGATGATTTTATCAAGGCGTATCTGTTGGAGTTCGGATCCCGCGCAACAATTCAATCGGAGTAATCATGAGCAGTTCTTTTATCGCACTCATCGGAGCCACACTCTCCATAGCTTTCATCCATTCGCTTGCACCGGATCACTGGATGCCGTTCGTCATGATCGGACGCGCCCGGAACTGGAAATGGAAGCGGCTTATGCTTATTACCTTCATCGGAGCGCTCGGACATGTCGGTTCATCGCTCATTTTGGGATCGGTTGGTATAGCATTGGGTGTCGTTACCATGATCGAGGGGATAGAGCATTTCAGAGGGCATAGCGCAATCCTGTTGCTTATCGGGTTCGGCGTCGGATATGCCGTATGGGGATTGAAGCATGCGAGAAAACCGCACAGTCATAGCCACGACATCGACGAACGGCTAAGCGCCAAGAAAACCGTAACGCTCTGGACGGTTTTCGCGTTGTTCTTCCTCGGTCCATGCGAGCCGCTGATACCGCTCATGTTCCTCGCGGTCGGAGAGAGCTGGACTGGAGTTGCAGTCATAGCCGGTATTTTTTCGCTCGTCACCATCGTCATGATGATGACCCTGGTTCATTTTGCATCTCTCGGCGTCAGGTTTATCAGAGTTAAAACATTCGAACGGTATTCACACAGTTTTGCCGGATTAGTCATCGCGACTACTGCACTCGTCATTTTGCTGATGGGGCACTCGCACTAAGGGTGGTATGAATTTCGAATCATTCGTTGCCCGGCGGTATCTTTCGAGCAGACATCGTTCGGGATTTGTCTCGTTTATTACGCTCATAGCGATATCGGGAGTCGCGATAGGAACGACGGTCCTGATTATCGCGCTTGCTATCATCACCGGATTCGAGCAACAGCTTCGCGATACGCTCGTCGGATTTTCCTCCCATATTCAGATCCAGGCGTTTCAGAACCAGGAGCTCAGGAACTATCATGACAATTTTGAAACCCTGCGAAACATCGACGGGATCAGCGGCGCCTCCCCCTTCATTCAAAGAGAAGGCATGATCCGAGTCAGACGATCGGTAGAAGGCATTCTCATCAAAGGTATCGATCCGGCTCTGGACGTTTCGTCGCTCAGTCGGTTCATCCGGCAGGGTGAAATGGACCTCGGAGAGCAGGAACCGAACAGGCCGGGCATTATTGTCGGTTCTAAGCTAGCGCGGCGGATGCAGGCGTCGATCGGGGACCTTGTGACCTTGTTCGCACTTGAGCAGGCCGAGGGTACCGAGATCGGATTTGCCCGGGCGGCACAGTTCATCGTCACGGGAATTTATGAAACGGGTATGTCGGAATACGACGATATTTATGTATTTATTCATCTCTCATCCGCGCAGCGAATGCTGCGAATGGAGCAGGCTGTCACCGGCTACGATGTTATGGTCAATGATCCCTCGATGATCGAATCGCTCTCAGAGAAAATATTCCTGACCCTCGGATATCCTCACTATCCGCGAACGATGTACCAGATGTACAGAAACCTCTTTACCTGGATTGAACTCCAGAAGAAGCCGATACCGCTGATACTCGGCTTAATTATCCTCGTCGCCTCGGTGAATATCATCGGGACGATGCTCATGCTGGTTATGGAGAAAACAAGGCAGATAGGAGTTATGAAAGCGCTCGGCGCTGCGCCTTCGGAGATCGGGAGGATATTTGTATACGACGGTATGATAATCGGCATTATCGGAACGGCAATCGGCAATGTGCTCGGATTCACGCTCTCGTTCATCCAGTACCATTACCAGATCATCTCAATCCCCGGTGACATATATTATATGAATTTTATACCGATCGCGATCGAGCCTGCTCATTATCTCGTCGTCTCGGTCATCGCGTTGCTGATGAGCTTCCTGTGCACATTAATACCGTCCCGTTTGGCGGGCAGGTTGGATCCGATCCGCACCATCAGGTTTGCATAAATGAAATACGAATCATTGATCGCGCGAAGATATCTGCTGACAAAACGCAAAGCGCGTTTTATCAGCATCATAACCCTCATATCGGTAGTAGGCATCACGATCGGGGTTGCTGCTCTGATCATCGTGCTCTCCGTGTTCAACGGGTTTAACAGTCTTGTGACTGATATCCTGGTCGCATTCGATCCGCACCTCAGAATCGAAGCTGTGGACGGCGGGAATCTGGGAGAATCCGGGGAAATAGTCGATGTACTCGGATCGGAAAAGAGAATCGCCGTGTTCTCTCCTGCCGTCTCCGGAAGGGCGATGATCATCTCGGGAAATTACAATCGGATTATTACCGTCAGGGGACTGCAGACGGACCTGATTCCGGAAATATCCGGACTTGACGAGTCGCTCGTCCTGGGAACTATAAATCTTGAATCGCAGCACGGAAGAGAGGGAATTGTACTCGGTATCGGGCTCGCCGACCGGATTAACGCAATGGTAGGCGATACGGTTACGCTGATCAGTCCGGCCGGCATGGAAGCGGCAATGCTCCGATTCGGACAACCGGTTTTACGGCGATACCGCGTGTCTGGTATCTACGAATCGAGGAACCAGGAGTACGATTCTTATTTTGCTTTTATCGGAATCGGCAGCGCGCAACGTCTATTCAATATCGGCGAAAATATCACCGGGATTGAGATCAGGCTCAGAAACTTCCGCGAGTCGAATCAGGTCAAATCGAGTCTGCATCGCCGACTCGGCGGTGATTATATCGTGAATACCTGGTATGATCTCCACAGCGACCTCTACGCTGTTATGGAGATCGAACGGTGGTCCGCCTATATACTATTATCATTAATAATCGCGGTTGCTACGTTTAATATTCTCGGATCCCTAACGATGACCGTTATAGAAAAGAAGAGAGATATCGGCGTGCTGAAAACGCTCGGCGCTACCGATAGGGAGATCGTCAGAATATACCTGCTTGAGGGGGCAATGGTCGGCTTTGCGGGATCCGTCATGGGAAGTATAATCGGCTATCTGATCTGCTATCTTCAGATTACTTATCACCTGTTTCCCCTGGATCCGACGGTTTATATCATTCCCGCATTACCCGTTAAAATTCAGGCAATGGACTTTATAACGGTTGGAGGAGCAGCTCTCATCCTCTCCTCGCTCGCTGCATTGTATCCCGCGCGCAGAGCGGCGGAGGTGCCGGCAGCAGAAGCAGTTAGATGGGAGTAGGAAACACCAAACAGGATAGTGCTCCATTACAAGTTAGTACTCGAAAGAAATAAACTGATGATCATCGCTGAAAATGTCGTCAAACGATATGCAACATCTGACAATCGTGTTCTCGAAGTGCTTAAAGGCATATCCGTCGAAATCAGAGCGGGTGAAACGATCGCGGTGACCGGGCCATCCGGAGCCGGTAAAAGTACATTGTTGCATATACTCGGAGGTCTGGATACTCCCGACGAAGGGACCGTACTCTACGACAACGAGAATATTTTCGCATTTTCGGAAGAACGGAGGGCGCGATTCAGGAACAATGAAATAGGCTTCATTTTTCAGTTTCACCACTTACTCCCCGAATTTACCGCACTCGAAAATGTTTACCTTGCCGGACTCATTGGAAAGAGAAATATTCAGGATATTCGGAGAAAAGCAATTGAGTTGCTTGAATTAGTCGGACTGGGCGAAAGAATGGACCATTTCCCGTCCGAACTGTCCGGGGGTGAGCAACAAAGAGTGGCTGTTGCGAGAGCGCTTCTCAACGACCCGAGGATACTGTTTGCCGACGAACCTTCGGGAAATCTGGATCAGAGCGGGGGTCGACAGCTCCATGATTTGCTCTGGAACCTTAATAAACAAAAGGGGGTTACACTATTTATAGTGACACATAATCTGGAGCTGGCAGGGCGGGCGGATCGGGTGATCAGATTGATTGACGGCAGTTTAGCAGGTTAATTCATTAGAATATTATAATATTTAAGATTTATATAATATTGACATTTAGTAAAAAATATCTATATTTATACTGACCATTACAACAGTTTCTCCCCTGACTGTTGTAATACCACGGTCAAGCCCGGCGTCCCCCCCAACGCTGGGCTTTTTTATAATAGGGGATCAAATTTTTGAGAAACAGGAACGACTGACTGGTATGGCAAGACCAATTCGAAGCAGAACGGCAAAGAAGAGATCGGTAAAGAGCAAGACATTACCACTTGGAAAGCAGAACTATTTATTGTTAATTCTCGGCGTAGCGGTTATCATCGCCGGATACCTTTTCATGTTAGAGGGATCCGTTGACGGATTTATGCCGATTAAACTGTCCCCGGTTTTATTGATCGTGGGTTACTGTATAATAATTCCGTACGCGTTGCTGTACAGAGCGAAAGAGATCGACGAAAGTCAGCCGGTAAAACCGTAGAAAATCAGGTTGACATTCCGAACGATCTTTTTTATCTTAATCAGTTACGGAAACGCATAAAACCGGGAGGCTGTAGCTCAGTCGGTAGAGCATCTGCCTTTTAAGCAGGTGGTCGATGGTTCGAGTCCATCCAGCCTCACTCCCCGATTGCGGAAGTGGTGGAACTGGTAGACACACCATCTTGAGGGGGTGGCGCTCGAAAGGGCGTGGGGGTTCGAATCCCCCCTTCCGCACACAATAGCAAAAAAATAGAATCATAAACGGAGGGCAATTCACATGAGGAGCATAGGAGCACTGCTTGTTCTCTTGATCGCCGTCAGTGCGCTCGGTTTTGCGCAAAGTAGCGAAGACCCTCAGGTACAGGCCGATCAACTTTTTAATGAGGGGAATGCTTTCTTACGGGCGGGTAATTTTTCCGAAGCCGTTCGTATGTATGACCAGGCCATTAATATGGTCAAGGACAACAGGTATTATTACCAGAAGGCGGTCGCATTGCTTCGTCTGCAGCGGTTCGATAATTCCATCGAGGCGTTTAATGCTTCGATTCAATTCGGATCGAACGTAGCAGACGTACAACTCGGCATGGCCGGCGCATATATGGGCAAAGGTGAACAGTTTCTCAACGCCGGAAACTATTCCGGGGCAATCGAGAGCTACCGTCAGGCAATCAACATTAATCCCGATTCCAGGTACTATAATCGTCTTGCAGTTGCGCTCCGACGGGATAATCAAGATCGGGAAGCTATTGAGGCATTTAGTAATGCGATAGCCCTTGACGCCGATTACGCGGTCGCTCATTTCGGTCTTGGAGGCGCATATGTTTCACTCGAACGCTACGATGACGCCATCGAGTCGTACACTAAAGCGCTCGAGCTCGATTCGAGTATCAATCAGGCTAAAACCGGACTGGCAACCGCCTATACCGCGAAAGCAAACAGAATGCTCAATCAGGGACAGAACAGACAGGCGATCGAATCACTGCTTCTGGCGGTCGATGCGCAACCGACTCATGCTCAGGCGTATTATCTTCTCTCAATAGCATATAACCGCACCGATCAATCTTCCCAGGCTGAAGAAAGTGCCCGGAAAGCGATTCAACATAAAACCCGCGGTGCAAAAGGAGGCGAAAATCTTGAGCTTGGAATCGCACTGCGAAGACAGGGAAGAGTGAACGAAGCCAGAGCAGCCTTTCAGGAAGCGGTAAAGGATCCGCGCTATCGAAGAAACGCAGAATATGAATTGGAGGAACTGCGCCGTAGATAGTTCAGAATACTCATTAGGTACCGCCGAACCCCATCCGATCCCGGGTGGGGTTCTTTATTGAGAGAGAAGTGACGTTATTGGTCCAATATTCAGAATAATTTGCCTCGTTTTTCTATTACAGTTCCTGCCGGCTCATAATGGCTTTGAATCCAGTATTCTTACAGGATTGGATAGGTAACTTTAACAGGGTAGTAGGTTTTTAATTGTGGTTTAAAGGTAAATTCTGGCATTTCCCGCCCTGTGTGGTAAATCACACGGGAAAAGGAATCCAACAGTTGATTTTCTCACCTCGGCTCTCTATATTTACACAGTTTTACTGATCGGGATATTGATGAAAAAACTTATTGTTCTGATTCTGTTGTTAATCTTTACTGGCATTGCGAATTCACCGATCACAAACTTTAACGTAACTGTCGAGGGGAGAGACGTAAGGATAACGTGGGAGGTATTGGATCCGACAGGTATACGGCATTTCGATGTTGAACGAAGCGCATCGAATGTCGATCAGTTTGTCAAGATCAATACATCTCCGATATTCATTAACGACTCGAAGCAGTATACCTATATCGATCAGTCGTTATACAAGTTTGATGAGACCATGGTCTTCTACCGGGTCGGTTCTGTCGACATGGTGGGGAATGTGACCTATTCGGAATCCAGGGCACTCGGAAAAATCAGCAGTGTCCGCCGAACCTGGGGAAGCATCAAATCAATGTTCAGATAATTTGTAACACTTTTCTATACTGGAAAGCGATACCCAGACGGCTGTGTATCGCTTTTTTTATATTTATAAACGAATCTATCCGGCTTCCGGAGATCCGGAATGTACGGAATATCAGCCAACTTCGTGATTCCTCCGCCTCCTTTCATCTCCGCTGAGCGAATATCTGCAATCCCCGTAAGTCAGTTGAGGACATTCATCGACCCGAGGGAACAGAATCTTCCGGAGGAAGCGCTGGTTTCGATCGGGAAAATTCTTACGATGACTATCCGACAGGCATCGTGCTGCAGATTCAACCGTCGTTCTATGTGGGCCGGATACAAGGCGGGTAAATAATGAGGCCATCGGGAGGGAACAGCTGCATTGAGATTACGGAAACAATTGATCCTGGCATCGTCATCGCCGCGACGCAGCCGTCTGCTACGTCAGATCGGTTTGGATTTTAGTATCGATCCCGCTTCCATAGACGAGTCCTACGACGGAACACCGGCTTCCGAATTCGCGCGCGCAGTGGCGGCACGTAAAGCTGAAGCGGTGTCGGTCCGATACGAGGACGGGATCGTACTTGCGGCTGATACGATCGTCGTTCTCGACGAAGTGATTTTAGGGAAACCGGGCGATGCGCAAGAAGCGCGGGATATGCTCGGGAAACTCAGCGGAGCCGTCCATGAGGTGATTACGGGTGTGGCACTGATCGACAAACCCGGTTCAACGCTCCGCATCGAACATGAAATAACGAAGGTTTGGTTTCGTAAATTGTCGGACGATGAGATAGAAGAATACATACGATTGGGCTCTCCGTTCGATAAGGCCGGGGCGTACGGCATCCAGGACGATTATGGAGCAGTCTTCGTCCGGCGTATCGAAGGCTGTTTTTACAATGTCGTGGGCTTGCCGCTGTCAAGAGTGTATACGATGCTGCACGGACACTGAGTTTTCCATTATCACATGTAAATCAAGGGAGTACTCATCCATGGATCGGAAAATACGGGTGCTGGTGGCAAAGGCCGGATTGGACGGTCACGACCGGGGTGCAAAAGTCGTTGCGGCGTCGCTCCGGGATGCGGGAATGGAAGTAATTTACACGGGGATACGAAAAACTCCGGAGATGATTGTCGAAGCCGCACTTCAGGAAGATGTTGATGCCGTCGGTCTCAGCATTCTCTCGGGTGCGCATATGACGATATTCCTGAAGATACTCGAGCTCATGAAAAAGCATGAGATGCACGATGTACTCCTTTTCGGCGGTGGGATCATTCCCGACAAGGATATCAGGCAATTGAAAGAGAAAGGGGTCGGCGAGATTTTCACCCCGGGTTCGTCGACCAATGAAATTATTCAATACGTGAGAAAATGGGTGAGTGAAAACAGAAATTAGCATGGGGAGATACAAAAAACCCCGCCTCACGGCGGGGGTTTTTTGTCCATAACAGGCTCAACTATCTACCTTTACTACGCTCGTCGCGTGTAATCCCTTCGGTCCCTGCTCGTACTCAAAGTCAACAACCTCACCTTCGTGCAAGGTCCGGTATCCCTCGCCCGTAATCGACTTGTAGTGGACGAAAACGTCCTCTCCGGTCGATTTCTTGATGAAGCCGTAGCCTTTGGCATTGTTGAACCATTTTACCGTACCGCGCTCCATATAGCTAGAACCTCATAAATATGAAACGATTGGTGACCCTCCCAGAAATTGAAGAGAGTGCGTGAGCTAAGAAGCGAATATATATATCGGATGAACGAAAATCAAGTTGGGATACAAATTAATTAAGGCGCGAAAATACCATTCGCTCCCAGGGTTCGCTGTGTCTTAATCGGATTTTTTGGTCCGTGATTGGTTCTTTTTTCCGGCTGTCGCTTCTATAAAAGGTGTAAATAAATCGATAGGAACGGGGAAGATCGTTGTCGAATTATTCTCGGTAGCAATGTCTCCGAGAGTTTGGAGATACCGGAGCTGAAAAGCGACCGGATAGTCGCTTATTACCTTAGCCGCATCGAGGAGTCTCTGTGCAGCCTGATACTCTCCCTCGGCGCGAATGATTTTAGAACGGCGCTCTCGCTCGGCTTCCGCCTGTCGCGCCATTGCCCGCTGCATATCGACGGGAAGATCGACATGTTTTACTTCTACTGCCGACACTTTGATTCCCCAGGGCTCGGTCTGATGGTCTATGATCTGCTGAAGGGCTTTGTTGATCTTATCGCGTTCTGCGAGCAATTCATCGAGTTCCGACTGTCCCAGAATGCTGCGGAGCGTCGTCTGCGAAAGCTGGGACGTTGCCATAAGGAAGTTCTCGACCGATACGATCGCCTTGTCGGGCTGCATGACGCGGAAATAAACTACGGCGTTTACCTTTACGGACACGTTATCCCGCGTGATGATGTCCTGTGTGGGAACGTCCATGACGACCGTTCTCAGACTGACGCGAACCATCTTATCGATTAAAGGTATCAGAATGATCAATCCGGGCCCCTTGACGCCGATAAGCCGGCCGAGACGAAAGATGACCCCGCGTTCGTACTCCCGCAGGATTCTAAGAGCATTGGCAAGGATGATGACTATGAATGCGATCACCACCGCGAAAACGGTCGGAAGAGCTTCCATCGTATTCTCCTGAACTTAATCGATTTTCTTTACTTTTAGTTTCATGTTATCCACTGCAACGACTTCAATTTGTTCGCCTTTTCGAATCTTCCCCGAGATCGATTCGGCGGTCCAGAGCTCGCCGGAAACGCGCACCTCTCCGACCGGATTCAGCAACTCCAGCGATTCACCCCTCGATCCGATGATGCCCTCCATGCCGGTAGTCGGCTTCCGTGTTTGAGCACGAAGTCCCATGCCGACGGCGAAAATAAAGAATGCGCTTATGAGCGCCGTTACCGGGATGATGACCGACCAGGATATGCGTACGAATTCAAGCGCTGAATCGGATTCAATGAGCATGATGGATCCGAGAAGAAGAGATATTACTCCTCCGATGCTGAGAATACCGTAACTCGGAACCTTTATCTCCAGTAAGAATAGAATGACGGCGAAGATGATAAGCGCTAATCCGGCATAATTAATCGGAAGCGTGTGGAGCGAATAGAATGCAAGTATCAACGATATAACGCCGACGACTCCCGGAAGGATCGAGCCGGGGTTGTATATCTCGAACAGAATTCCCGTCATGCCGATCATCATCAGTACGTACGCGATATTCGGATTGGTGAGTACGCGCAGGAATTTCTGCTGCCATGTCATTTCTATTCTGACGATCTCCGCGTTCGCCGTATCAAGTATCCGCTGAGTGCGGCGGACGGATACCTCCCTGCCGTTTATTTTTTCAAGCAGCTCGTCGATATCGGATGCGATCAAATCAATGATCCGTTCCCGTAATGCTTCGGTTTCGGTCACCGATAGAGATTTTCGCACGGCCTGTTCAGCCCATTCAATATTGCGATTGCGCTGCTCTGCGATACTGCGGATGAACGCCGATGCATCGTTCACGGCTTTTTCAATCATGACCGAATCCGCTTCCCCCTGCAGCGAGACGGGATGGGCCGCTCCTATGTTCGTCGCGGGCGCCATCGCCGCGATATGAGCGGCTAGGGTCACAAAGACTCCCGCCGAAGCCGCCTGCGCCCCTCCCGGCGCGACATAGACGACGATAGGAACGTCGCTGTTCAGTATGTCGCGGACGATAACCCGGGTGGATTCAAGTAGTCCTCCCGGAGTATTCAGCTCGATGATGAGGCATTCTGAATTTTGTTCTCTCGCTGTCTCTATTCCCGACGCAATAAGCGAAGAGGATGCGGGATTGATCGCTCCTTCGACTTGAAGGATATGAACCTTGTTCTGAGGGATCAGGGGAAGGCATAAGAGCAGCAAGCCAATCTGGGTTGCAAGGAGTCGTGGATATCTTTTCCGTGTCATAGTAGTGCTGATTAAGATGTTGACCTTCGGTTCAACCGCTGCCTGACTTTTTCAATAAACGGTCCTGTGGGAATACAACGTTATACCGGTATGCAGCCGACGATCCGGCATCCCGCATTGTTGCATCCGGTTCGTCCGGCCCGGATACCTGATCCGGAGTAGATTCTGTTCATGCGGGAACGGTGAATATAGGAATTGAGTCGTGAGGTCAAAGCCTATCTGCGGGATACGTCCCGCTCAGGGCGGAAAGGGTGGGATTCGAACCCACGGTACCTATAAGGTACACACGCTCTCCAGGCGTGCCAGTTCAACCACTCCTGCACCTTTCCGTAGCGTAAAGTTTGATTTATACCTCCGATGATCTGCTTGAGTTAGAATTTTTGCTTGCCGGACAAACAACCGCTGCCATTGTCTGACGCGGATATACGATCGAATCTTTTGCGGCGGATGAGTTTCTTCCAGTAACATACTTGTTGAAAGTTATAAATAAATACCCTGAAAATCAATGAAGGGTAATTTGCTCGTCAGCGAAAAAAACCGTATTATTTTCTTTTATTGACCGTCAATATGCAGATAAATTGAATACTCAATGAGGAGGGTTTTTTAATGCGAATCCATGATGAGCTTAGAGGAGATATCGTAATTCTGTCCCTCAAAGGCGATATGATGGGAGAACCGGATACCGTCGAATTTCGGGATAAAGTCAAGACGATGCTCGATAAAGGGATCAAGAAATTTATTCTTGATATGGGTGGAGTTAAATGGATGAACAGTCTCGGTTTGGGCGCTCTCATTGCCGCCTTTACTTCGGTTAAACACCACGACGGAAATATGGTAATCATCAACGTGAAAAAGAAAGTAGAGAGTCTCTTTATGATTACCCAGATCATAAAAGTATTCAAGCATTACGATAATCTTGAAGCGGCTATCACTGCGCTTCAGTAGACTATGCGTTTATCGCCGCCATTCGTACTCGTCCTGATATGTATCGCCGTTCCGGGTATCTTCATCGGCTGCATGTTCCAGAGCGGGGAGGATCGATTGCCTTCCTTCGGGCACTCTTTCGCCCTTAATTTTGGTTTGTCTGAGATTCTCGAAGACGGAAGCCGTGCTGAATTCTCCGATCTGATCGGAGAATCGAGATGTCCGGATGGGGCATTGTGTACGTGGCCGGGCGAAGCTAAAATCCTTGTGACGATCGGGTCGGACTCGCACCCGGCCGAGTCATCCGTCGTGAGAATCGGAGGATATATTACCTCGGTCAGCTCGACCGGCCACGACACGACCGATATAGGACCCTATCGAGTGGTGCTCCTCCAGCTTGACCCCTATCCGCAGATAGATACGGCCGAACCGAAACAGCATTATGTTGCAAGATTATCGGTCGTGAAGAAATAAATCAGCAATATGCTTCCACTCAACTCCGCTCGATGGATCTCACGAGTGTGAGGAAATGATTCTCCTGGTTCTGAACCGTGGCGGATGGGCCGGTAAATTTAAAGAATACTGCTCCCTGCGGTCCCTCCGCAATCGCGCCGATGAGCTGAAAATTCGGTTTTAATTCTCTCCGGGGGGCCATCGGACCCGCGGCCGCATTGTAGGTTCCGCTTGTTCGTACAATGGTGATGCGAATTCCATTGACGACCATGGATTCGCTGGTTGCGGCCTCTGCAGTAGCTCTCCCGTCCGGTTGGTCGAATTGGCTGAACCATCGCTGTACATTCGCTTCGATGCTTCCGCCTTCACCGGGTCCGAAGTAGAATAGTGCTACCTCGCCCTCTTCCGGATCACCTTCCGCCGCCGGAGTTGTGTATGTGGCAACGCGCATCGGCCGTTCTGCATCCGCCCGCCATTCGGCAGGAATAGTCCATCGCAGACCGGCTGCGGAACTTACAGCAGCCGTACCTATACTCGGTGTACGCTCTGCGGCCGGTAATTGCGTCTGCTCCTCTTTGCGGGAACAACCTGACAGAACAAGAAGCGATACGACCAATCCGGCGATTATAGTGCCTGTACTTCTCATAGATGGATCCTTTCTCTGATATATCTTTACCGGGGAGAATTAAAATCAGCCATAACTTACACATTTCTTTCGATATTCAAAAATCTGATCTCTGCGGGCGGAGAGTTTTCAGGAGCGCAACCCGCACTCACGTATGCACCATGTAACGATCCTCATTGCATGAATGTTTCATTGAGATGTGTCTGTTTGCATAGATGCTTGTGCGAATCCCTCGAAACCGCTTGCGGATTGTGGTCGGAGAATTCTACAATAACGGTTTCTATTAATGTTCACAGAATTCGTTAATGTGACATCGGATTGCTTGCAGTACTCATCGATCTTTCGTATATTATCCACCCTTTGACTCTGATTTTTTCACCCGCGGTAAGCCTCGACCAAAGTACCTATGGCAAAAGTTTATTGCACGTCGTTTGAATCAAAGATCGGGATCATTTATGTAGCGTCGACGGAACGAGGGGTTTGTAAGGTCAGCATTCCGAAAGAGACCAAGAAGGACTTCTTCCTCTGGCTCCATAAACACTTTGATGAAGAGGAAGTGGAAGAGAATCGTTCGAGGAATAAACTTGTTATAGATGAGTTAACGCGATACTTTAACCGGAAACTCAGCAGGTTCAGCTGTCCGTTGCATCAGATCGGTACACCATTTCAAAAATCGGTATGGCGTTCGATTCGAAGAATCTCGTACGGATCTACATTGACCTATAAAGAGATTGCAGCGAAAATCGGACATCCCAAAGCCTACCAGGCGGTCGCACGGGCGAACGCTTCAAATCCTATACCCATCGTCGTTCCCTGCCATCGCGTCGTGGGTGCGAACGGATCGTTGGTCGGGTACAGCGCGGGCGTTAAAACGAAAGAATTTCTCCTCGCGCTCGAGGGAGCCATTATCGTTTAAGACTCCGGGACACCCGGTATATTAATCGAAGCTAATCTTCCGAGTGAATTCCATCCCTCATTTTTCCGCTCAAGAATATCGTTTTATCGCCGGTATGGCGCTTGTCGTATCCGTCCGGATTCTGGGATTATCCATGATAATACCCATCATCTCCGCCTACGGGTTCACGCTCACCGATTCATCGCTGCTGATCGGTCTCGCCGTCGGCGGGTACGGCGTCACGCAGGCGATATTCCAGATACCATATGGAAGAGCATCGGATCGCTGGGGAAGGAAGCGGCTGATTATTCTCGGCATGCTGATTTTCAGCGCCGGCTCAATTCTTGGAGGATTTGCCGACAATATAACACTCCTGATCGCGGCCCGGATTCTTCAGGGTGGGGGAGCTGTAACCGCAACGGTATTTGCTTTTATTCATGATGTCGTCGATCCGAATCGCCGCAATTTGATAACCGCTCTTATCGGTGCGCCGATCGGAGTATTTTTCGGTCTTGGTGTCGCGGTGGGTCCGCTCGCCGCGGAAGCGTACGGTGTACCGAAACTTTTTTTCTTCAGCGGTATTCTCGGCTTTCTGATAACCGTATATCTGATATTCGCAGTCAGGGAGGACATACCCCCCGATCGAAAACCTGTAAGCGGAGAGCTCGTAGCTTTTCGGGAATTGGTTTTCGATGTACGGCTCTTGAGGATATACATCGCCGGATTTCTGATGTCCGCCTCCGTAACCTCCATTTTTTTCCTGATGCCGCTCATTCTGGGCGCTTTGTTCGGATTAGAAATGCGGGAATTATCATATGTCTACATTCCTATGATCGGTATAACGATTGCGGTAATGATACTTTTTTCCAGATTCGCGGACTGGGGATATACACGAACAGCGATCATCGTGGGTTTCGGACTGCTGCTCCTCGGATCTATCGGCATGATCTACGGTACGGGACTGTATTTTTTCGCGGCGGCAGCGACGGTTGCATTTGCAGGTGTTAATTCCATGGAACCCATTCTTCCTATATTCGTAGGGAAGGTGGCAAATCAATCCTCTGTCGGTTCGGCTATGGGCATATACAGTACGATCCAGTTCTCCGGGTCGTTTGTCGGCGCGCTCTTGATCGGCCTGCTGCTCCCGTATGGATTCACCGCCGGACTGTCGGCGCTCGGCGTGCTCGCGTGCATCGGCCTGATCGTTTCGTTCCCAATGAAGAATCCTATGCCTTCAACCGTGCAAGATGGATAATATAACTCATACACTCACCGGAGCGATCATCTCCAAATCGGGACCAGTCCGTCATCACACACGATTGATATTCTGGTCGACGCTCCTTGCAGTAAATATTCCGGATGTCGATTTTTTGTTGCAGTTTTTCGGCGATCGGATGTTTTATATGGAGCATCATCGCGGTCTGAGCCATTCTGTTTTATTTGCTCCGTTTTTCGCCGGCATCGTTGCGGGAATTCTCTCGGTATCTGTGCGCGGGATCCGGTTCAGGAACATATATCCCTATATCTTCGTGGGGATCCTGATCCACATTCTCTTCGATCTGATCACGTCTTTCGGAACCATGTTATTTTACCCCCTCACGAACCGCCGGTTTTCGCTCGATCTTATATTTATCATCGATCCATGGATCACAGTCCCCCTCCTTGCGGCTGCGGTGCTCGCGAGGAAATTTAAGAATTACCGTAAGACCGTCATCCGATCATCGATCGCATTCGTTCTCCTTTATTTTTCAGCCGCTTTCCTGAGCAGAGAAGCGGTCCGCTCGAATGCCGAAGATTATTTCATCATACAGGGGATCGAATACCGGGAGATAGTGGTAATCCCGCAGCCGTTTGCGTTCACGAATTGGGCCGTACTCATCCGGACCGATGAATCCGTCTATCAGATATTTACGAACGTCTTCGAAAAACCGGCGGACTATACGGTCTACGATTATCCGTATCTTGAACCGAACGAGTTCATTATTCATGCCGAAACAACCCCTGAAGTAGAGTTCTTCAGATGGTTCTCCCGCATGCCGGTATACGACTATTACGACGACGGCTCGGTGCACTACGTCGAATATTACGATCTTCAATTCGATCTCAATCCGAAACTTGCGGAACGCTTCGGGATTCGTGGCGAACCGCCGTTTGTCCTCAGGCTCAAGTACGACAACGACGGTACGAAACTCGACTACGATTTTTAATATTGCA
This sequence comes from uncultured Ignavibacteriales bacterium, assembly GCA_964495085.1. Classification (GTDB taxonomy): domain Bacteria; phylum Bacteroidota; class Ignavibacteria; order T3Sed10-11; family T3Sed10-11; genus CAZBUK01. The sequence continues at coordinate 12,261 of CAZBUK010000013.1, read as the reverse complement.
TTCATCATTGAATTTCCATACCTTAATAACCCCTTGAATCAGTGAAACATTTTCTTCACACCTCCGGCGCGAATGGATTTTCTTCAGGATCTAAATACATCACAGCGGGAAGCAGTCGAGGCGATCGTCGGCCCCGTCATGGTCGTCGCAGGTGCGGGAAGCGGAAAGACGCGTGTTCTTACCTACCGGATAGCACACCTAATCGCAAAAGGAGTTCCGCCCGCGTCCATTCTTGCTCTAACCTTTACGAATAAAGCGGCGGATGAGATGAAGGAGCGGATCGTGAAGCTGCTAAAGAGCGATCGTCCGGTTCCATGGATGGGAACCTTTCATTCGGTTTTCGCGCGTATCCTCCGGTTCGAAGCCGTCCATCTCGGTTTCGAGCGTTCCTACTCGATCTACGACAGCGATGATTCGCTTGCGCTCGTCCGCAGGGTGATGAGTGAATTGAACATCTCCCAGCAACAATTCAATCCGAAAGCGATCCGGAGCGCCATCAGCAGCGCAAAAAACCGCCTTATGACGCCCGAAATAATCCGCACTCAGTCGCGATCTCCCTACGATGAGAAGACATTTCTTGTATACGAAAATTATAACCGTCTTCTGAAAGAAAACAATGCAATGGATTTCGACGACCTGATTACTTTACCCATTACGCTCTTCGAGTCGTATGCAGATGCTCTGGCAAGATGGCAGAGCCGTTTCTCTCATATTCTGGTTGACGAGTATCAGGATACGAACCATGCCCAGTACCGCCTGCTCAAGTTGTTCTCGCACAAGAACCGGAATATTTGCGTGGTCGGAGACGATGCGCAGAGTATATATGCTTTCAGAGGAGCGGATATAAGAAATATCCTTGATTTCGAGACGGACTATCCTGAATGCAGGGTATTCCGGCTCGAGCAGAATTACCGGTCTACAAAATCTATTCTCAGCGCTGCAGACAGCGTTATCAGAAACAATGTACAGCGGATACCGAAGACCCTATGGACCGAAAATCCGTCGGGAGAACCCGTCCGGGTCATACCCTGTGCAGACGAGCGGGAAGAGGGATACCGGATTGCAAAAACGATCGTCGAGGAGGCGCACAAGGATAAGAGGGATTTCAATCAGTTTGCCGTCCTCTACAGGACGAATGCACAGTCCCGGTCTATCGAAGATGGACTCCGCAGGGCAGGATTGCCGTATGCAATTGTCGGAGGGGTCGAATTTTATAAACGGAAAGAAATTAAGGACGCGATCGCCTACCTTCGGACCGTCGTTAATCCCGCCGATTCCGAAAGTCTTGTACGCTCTCTTTCGTTTCCACCGAGGGGGATCGGGGATACAACGCTCCACCGGCTCCGCGATATCGCCCGGGAGCAACGGATAACATTGTTCGACACGTTCGCCGCTATCGACAGCCTTCCACGCGTCTCGGCTCAGGCACGCAGAAACGTGCTCTTGTTTACCGGAACGATCCGTAAATACAGGGGGCTTCTAGCGGAAATGTCGGCAGGCGAACTGAGCAGATCGTTCATCGAGGAAATCGGCATCCTGAAACTCTATAAAGAAGAGGGAACCCCCGAAGCGCTTGCGAGATGGGAAAACGTTCAGGAATTATTATCGGCGGTTACGGAATACTGTGAAGATCATCCGGGAGCCGGTCTCGCCGAGTACCTCGAAAGCGTTTCGCTCATATCCGATGTCGACAAATGGAACGATGAACGTAACCTCGTAACCCTGATGACGTTGCACAGCGCGAAGGGACTGGAATTTCCGGTAGTCTTTATCGCAGGGATGGAAGATGGATTGTTCCCCATGCTCAACGGCTCGCATGCAGACGGGAACGTAGAAGAGGAGAGACGCCTCTGTTATGTCGGAATGACGCGTGCCCGCGACCGGCTGTTTTTGACCTATGCACGATACCGGCATAAATTCGGCGAAGGCTCCTATCCGATGCCATCGAGATTCATCGACGAGATCGATCCCCGTTTTACGCGTTTCCACGAGAACGGTTTTCATCACCGACCGGATCGGCTTCATACGTCAGGTTTTCCGGCAGGTGCCCAACGAAAATCCGGCTCTCAGACATCCGATCGGAAAACTCATTATGCATATGAGGACGAATCGCAGCTCGCTCCTGAACTCCGTGTCGGCTCCGTAGTCGAGCATGAAACTTTCGGAAGAGGAAAAATCATTGCAGTCAGCGGAAAGGGAGATATGATGAAAGCGGTCGTCCGGTTTGGATCCGTCGGGCAGAAGAGTCTCATGCTTAAGTTCGCCCGACTGAAACTGCTCTCCTGATCGAAATGAAAGCGTTACCATTCTCCGCACCAGCCGGTCCGGTCTTTTCCGGCTTTCCCTCCGATCTCTTTGTTTTTTTAAAGGATCTCTCCGCCCATAATAATAGAGATTGGTTCAGAAAGAACTACGACAGGTACCAGACATCGTTGATTCTACCCGTAAAAAGCTGCATCTTCGCCCTCGGCGAGTTTGCGAGAATGCTCAATCCCCGATTCATGACCGAACCGAAATTCAATAAAACAATAATGCGGATATCGAAAGATATGCGTTTTACGAAAGGAAATCCGTACCGTGATTTTCTGCTTGCCGGATTCAAGAGATGGAAGGGGGATTCGGAATTGTGTCTCTATTTCGATCGTACCGGCCTCGAAATAGGAATATTCCTCAACAATAAGAAACAGGAAGACGTCCCTTCGCTTCGAAGGATATTACGTAGAGATCCTGCAGTACTCGACTCGGTAACGCGGGAATATGAATTGGCCGGAAGGTACCAACTCCAGAAATTCACTTCGGAACCGGAAACAATCTATAAGAGGTTCGACCCGTCGCTTCATACCGACACCCTTGCAGGACTCGATTATATCCTGCTAAACACCCACTACGCCGCCGCTTCGGTTGTTCGCAGTAAGGAAGCAATCCTGGGAACGATCATCGAGCATTTCAGCCGGCTTTACCCGCTCTGGATTCTGAGCGAGTCGGCTGACCCCATCGACGAACTCGACCGTCACAGCCGTACATTGGGTCCCGTCCGGAAAAAATAATTTTTCGCCTGTAACCTTCCCGATCTCCGTTTGGTCTAATAGGTAGAACCATTCTTTTAGGACACCATTACAGGAGAACTGAATATGGCGGAAATGGCGGCATTCCTCGTCCCCCTCGGCCTTTTTGCGGCGATCACGATACCGCTTTACTATCATCTCAAATCAAGGCACACCGAACGCCTGGCATTGATCGAAAAGGGGATCGTCACGGAGGATGTGAAATATTTGTATGATTCATCCCATAAACGGTCGAATCCGTTCGGCTCGCTGAAATGGGGACTCGTGCTGATCTTTGTCGGCTTAGGTCTCTTCCTCGCCCAACTGGCAACGATTAAATGGGGATTGGATGACAGCACCTATCCGGCAATGATTTCCCTCGGAGCGGGATTAGCGTTGATCATTTTCTATCGTATTGCAATAAAGCAGCGGGAGAAATTGAACGGCGATTAAATGTTCTCGAGTACTCGAAGAGAGCTGTTTGCATTTATGATAGATAATGCGGATAATAGAGAAACGATGGAACAACTTCATTCGATAGATACCACGTGTCGCTTCTTCCGCATTATTTCTGGTTTGTCGTCGTCGCATCATGTATTGCGTTTCCCGTAGCCATATACCGGGATATGCGGACTTTCGCTTCGGTCGACCCCGCTCAGTTTACCAGGCAAACAATCCGGTTAGCATTTTTCATCTGCCTGCAGTCCGTATTTTTCTTTCTGCCTGTTATTGCGGGCAGCTTCTTCGAGCGAACATATTATCCCGGCTCTGCAAATCTGTTGATCTATACGATGCTCGGTATTCCAAGCGGGGCGGTTGGATTTCTGATCATCCGGCAGATAACAGGAGTATTGGGGATCGGGCTGTCAGTGAGGGAATTGAAGTGGAGCGCGATAGGGATCCTCTCGGTCTATTCCTTTTTTACGGTATACTTCTACGGTCCGGAAATGGGATACTATTTCACCGCCCCCCTTCTGCTGTTTCTCGTTGGGATCAAAGTCGTCAACAGAATCGGAATTGTGCTGTTGGGCTTTGCAGGCATGGTCCCGCTCGTTTCATTGGAAGGGTTTGAACAGGTTTCGCTTGCGGTTTCACTCTGGGGTATCGAGCATCCGATCTTCATCGCACTGACGACCGTGTGCATGCTATCGTTGCCCTTCGTTTTACACTTTGCGGCGGCATGTATCCGTGAATAAAGTCGCACATCAAGGCGTTCCATGAACATACAGATATCTCCGGATACCGAAATCGTCTCACGTGCACGATCGGGTTCGAGAACCGCTTTTGAAGAGCTCGTCCGGAGATATCAGGGGAAATCGATGCGGTTGGCGCTCGGAATGCTGAATAACAGGGAGGATGCCGAGGAAGCGGTTCAGGATGCTTTTGTGAGAGCGTACCGGAGTCTGAACGCGTTCAGGGAAGACGCCCGTTTCTCGACCTGGCTGTACCGGATCCTCGTCAATGTCTGCCGATCCCGCCGCCGCAGAAAGCAAAACACCGTAGATGTCTCGGCGGTGGAGGACAGGTACGATCGAAGGCTGCTCCGGAATGACGGGGAGGAATTTTCCGGAGGGACGATCGCTCCGAAAATGATGAGTGAGTATGTCGAAGATGCATTGAATTCGCTTTCTACTCGATACCGGAGCGTTATAAGCTTATTTTATATGGAAGAATTTACCGTATCAGAAATCGCTCATATCCTGATGATAAGCGAATCCAGCGTAAAAGTCCGGCTGTATAGAGGGCGCATGCAACTGAAAGAAATTATGACCAGGAAACTCGGAGAGAAAGTCAAGGAATGAACCGACACCTGACCGACTATGAACTGAATGAACTGATGGCCGTTTCCGGTTCATCGGAAAACCTGAAGAACCTGAATGCACATATCGCCACATGCGACTCTTGCAGGGAGCGATTCGCGGGTCTGCATCTGCTCGATGCCTCGCTGAAAAATCTTGAAACGCCTCCGAGCGATGAGCGTCAGGTACATGTAATTATGGATCGTTTAGCTGCCGGGGAAGGAGAATCATGGACCTGGACGGTGGGAGTCCGGTTCGCATATGTGATCGGCATGCTTGTGGTACTGGCTGTAACGGGATGGATATTCTCAACCTACGGTATGCTCGACGTCTCCCCTCTCTCATCGGCGCTCATTCAACCTGACGGGACAATTCAACAAATCGTGCGATCCGTCCAGGATCAGATCAATGGGTATCTGATGGTATTGAACCGGACCTACGTCAAATTCTTCGGCAGGGAAGGGACTGAAATCGGTTTCACCGTTGTGATAATGCTTGTCCTTGTTGCACTTCTCGACCGTTGGATCATTGCACCGCTGCTGAGGAATAACTGAGTCAGGGAAAATTCCGCCATCACGCTCCCGGTATCTATTCACGTTTTACCGCGGTGATGCCTCCGACGGTCCAGATCTCGGAGAGAACCCTGTAGTGTGCAGGATGTTTATGGCAATAGCTCAGCGTGAGACGATGACGGCCTTCCTCCTCCGAAAAAACAATCCGCCGCTGCTCGATATCGTATTCGTTCAGAATTGCCAATAGCTGCGATTTCGCTTTGCCCTCGTCGGGGAAATAGATTTCGATATCGATAAAATCGCATTTTCCCATAAGAAATTTATGGATGAAGCGGAGCGGTGCAAGCGTGATCAATACGATGCCGGTGAATACGAGTGCCGGCAGCGGGAATCCCGCGCCGACGACCAGACCGATAGCCGCCACTACCCAGATCGTCGCCGCACTGGTGAGTCCTGCGACCGATCCCCGCGCTTGAATAATCGTTCCCGCACCGATAAATCCTATTCCGACGACAACCTGGGCGGCGATTCTTGCGGGATCGCTGATCAGCACGGCATGTTTTAATGCGATCAGCTCGGAGACGATCATATATAATGTCGCTCCGATGCAGATGAGAATATTAGTTCGCAAACCGGCCGGTTTGCCTTTCCGCTCTCTCTCGTAGCCGATGATACCGCCGCAGACGATAGCCGTTAAAACCTTTACAACCGATTCGGCGAGCATCGGTCCGGGATTTGCAAAGATTTCCATTATCCTATGCTTTCTCCAGCACCTTACGATAATGTGCTTCGTATTTCGGGACGATTAAATTCAGATCGAATTGCTCTTCGGCGCGCCGCCGGGCGGCGCGTGCGAACCTCTGGTATTTGTTTTCGTCCTTCAGCAGCTCGACCGTGTATTTCGCCATCCGTTCGATATCCCCGAACTCTGCTATGTATCCGGTCTGTCCCTGAATCTGCAGCTCGGGCAAGCCTCCGACGCTCGAAGAGACGACCGGCACGCCGCATGCCATCGCCTCGAGCGCCGACAGACCGAAGCTTTCCGACTGGCTCGGCATGAGAAAAATATCCGAAGCGGATAATATGTCTACCAGATCGGCCTGTTTTCCCATAAAAACGACGTCCTTATAGATGTCGAGTTCTCTGCATAACTGCTCAGTGGCGGAACGATCCGGGCCGTCGCCGACGAGCACGAGGCGTGAGGGAATCTCCTTCCTGACCTCGAAGAAGATTCTCACGGTATCCGGCACCCGTTTCACACTGCGGAAGTTGCTGATATGTACAAGGATTTTTTCGTTATTCGGGGAAATCTGCTTTTTAAATTTACAGGCTTCGCTGCGTTTATATTTTTCGATGTCGACGAAGTTCGGGATGACTTCGATTTCTTTTTCGATGCCGTAGTTCGTTATCGTCTTCTCCCGCAGGTATCTCGATACCGCCGTTACGCTGTCGCTCTTCTCGATGCTGAATTTTACCGCCGAGAGATAGCTCGGTTCCAGACCGACGAGCGTGATGTCGGTGCCATGCAGCGTCGTGGTGAAAGGGATTCCTTGATCCGCGAGAATCTGTTTCGCGAGGTAAGCGCTGGTTGCGTGGGGGATCGCGTAATGCACATGCAGCAAGTCGAGCTTCTCGTACTTGATGACGTCGACCATTTTAGTCGCCAGAGCGATCGTGTAAAGCGGAAATTCGAACAGCGGATAACTGCTCATCTCCACTTCATGGAAATAGATATTCTCGACGAAACCGTCAAGACGGGTGGGGAGGGCGTAGCTGATAAAATGTATGTTATGACCGCGCTCCGCAAGCGCTTTCCCCAATTCCGTGGCTATGATGCCGCTGCCCCCATAGGTGGGATAACAGGTGATGCCGATATTCATGATGAAGGGGTTCTCCTTTATCGGAAAGATAGAGTAAATGGATATGAATCTCAAGCCGTACCGAAGCCGTTCTCTGTAACACTTTTATTTTCATTTCAATTCAATTATCTTCTCAGCGTGGAGACGCATGATTCATACCTTACCGTCGGCCGTACATCGTCGACGGAATATAGAGTGAGGGATTCGAAGTTCCACGCGGCGGTTTATCCCGTAGCTTCGCCCGAAGAGGCCGAGGAACGGTTGAAGCAATGCGGCAAGGAACATCACGCTGCGGCCCATCATTGCTTTGCATATAAACTGCAGGCGCATCCGTCCCCCATACGTTACTCGGACGACGGGGAACCTTCGGGTACTGCCGGTAAACCGATTCTCCTCGCGCTGGATCACTCCGGATTAACGGATGTCCTCATAGTCGTTCATCGTTACTTCGGCGGTACGAAGCTCGGAACGGGAGGCCTGACAAGGGCATACGGCGAAGCTGCCAGATTGGTCCTGCTCGACGCGGAAATAATAAACATTCCGGTGTTTAACCGGTTCAGAATTGTTTTCCCCTACATCAGAACCAGCGGCGTGATGAGGATCCTTACCCGGTATGGCCTAAAGATTTTCGATACCTCCTATGCGGAGGACGTCTCCATCGATCTGGGTATACCTCCTTCTTTGATCCACGTCGTTCCGACGGAACTCCGCGATATCACTAACGGCAACATCGATATATTGAACAAAACTCCCGAAAAGTAGAAAATCTTCTGCAAATTGATTATCTTTCGATTCATACGTATATTCTTCACAAGCTTTAATCGACAGATGCTCATGCGTTAACCCACGTTGAAAACCGATCATTTCGAGTCTCACCTATGAGTTTGTTGGATAAAATCGTTGTCAAAACACTGCCTCTAGTACCGAAACCCGTTGTCAGGTATTTCTCACGTCGATATATTGCGGGAGAGACCCTCGAATCTGCAGTCGATACGGTCCGAAACCTGAACGGACTCGGTTTCATCTCAACCATGGATTTGCTCGGAGAATCCGTCGCCGTCCGGGAAGTCGCCGTCCATATGCGCAACGAATGCCGGAAGGTGCTCGAAGCGATCGACAGGGAAAAGCTGGATTCGAATCTCTCGGTCAAGCTGACGCAGCTTGGTCTCGATATCGATACGGATTTTACCGTCTCGAACGTTCGCGAGCTCCTGAAAACCGCGCATGAGAAAAATAATTTTGTCCGGATCGATATGGAGGATTCGTCGACCACTGATAAGACGCTGGATATTTACAGGACGCTCCGCGAGGAATTTCCGAAGACCGGCGTCGCCGTTCAATCGTACCTCCGCAGAACCGTCAAGGACGTCGAGGAACTGGTTAAAAAGCCGTCCAACTTCCGCCTGTGCAAAGGCATCTATATCGAGCCCGAGGAGATTGCATATAAAGAACGGAGCGAGATCAATGACAATTTTATACGGCTGCTCGAGATCATGATCGAAGCGGGCAGCTATGTCGGCATTGCAACCCATGACGACTCTCTCGTCGTCGATTCGTTCAGACTCATCGAAAAATACGACCTGCGGCCCGACCAATATGAATTTCAGATGCTGCTGGGCGTTCGCCCCGAGCTTCGGAATCAGATCTTCAGGGACGGTCATAGAGTCCGTATCTACGTCCCCTACGGGACTTTCTGGTATAAATATTCTATCCGTCGGCTGAAGGAAAATCCGAAGATGGCGGGTACCATTTTTAAGGCGCTTTTCACCCGAAAAAACGGAGTATAGTAAAACCTCCTGCTCCGCGTTGCGGCAGTTTCTCCAACTGTATGCAAGGATCCCGTATGGCACAAGAACCAGGAACAACTACAGTACGTCCCGAACCGACGCCGTTCTACCGCTGGATGGTTCTGGTCTTCATCAGTCTTGCGATGTTCGGAAATTACTATGTCTATGATTCGACCGCGCCGGTCTTCGACCTCTTGTCGACACAACTCGGTTTTACAGATCAGCAGCTCGGACTGCTTTACTCCGTATACAGCATTGCAGCGGTGGTGGTTCTGCTTATCGGGGGATTTATTATCGATCGGTTCGGGACGAAGAAATCGATTCTGGTTTTTTCGTTAATCTGCCTTGCGGCCGCCTTCGTCACCGCGATGTCCCCCCGGTTTGGCGTTATGCTGACCGGAAGATTTCTTCTCGGCATCGGCGCCGAACCTCTGATCGTTGCCGTCACCACGGCGCTAGCGAAATGGTTCAAGGGGAAGGAGCTCAGCTTTGCATTTGGCATGAATTTACTCATCGCACGGATGGGCTCCGCATCGGCCGATTGGTCGCCGTCATACGCCCGATCGCTGTACGATAACTGGCAGGATCCTCTCTGGCTCGCGACGGCAGTCGCTGGAATTTCCGTAGCGGCTGCAATGCTCTACTGGATGCTCGAAAACAAAGCGGCAAAAGATTACAATCTCGGCGAGGAGCAGGAATCCGAGAAGCTCGATTTGAAAAATCTGTATAAGTTCAGCCGCTCGTACTGGTACATCGTCGCCCTCTGCGTCGTATTCTACGCAACCGTTTTTCCCTTCAGAGCATTTGCTATCAAATATTTTATCGAGGCCCATGGACTTTCTCGGGACGCCGGCGGTATGCTCAACAGCATGCTTCCGCTCGCGGCGGGTGTGGCCACGCCTATCTTTGGACTGATGGTCGACCGGATAGGAAAACGATCATTCTTTATGGCCATCGGCTCTCTTATACTTCTGCCCTTATTCCTCATCGTGACCTACGCGCCTGCTGGTCCGGATATATCGGTTACCATACCATGGGTCGGCAGCTATACCTGGCCTCTCACGCTCGTTGCGGTGATGCTCCTGCTTGGTGTGGCATTTTCGCTGATACCCGCGGTCATGTGGCCTTCGGTCGCCTACATTGTCGAACAGCGGAGACTCGGATCCGGATATGCGCTGATGACGCTCTGCCAACAGGTCGGCATGTCGATCGTGCCATGGCTCATCGGATATACGAATGATGCGTTTTCCGCGGGACCTGATAATCCGGCCGGATATGCAGCCGGAATGTGGATTTTCACAGGCCTTGCATCCCTCGGACTTTTATTCTCTTATCTCCTCTGGAGAACTGAGAAAGGTCCGGAGGGACATGGACTCGAGACGATTAAGATTAAAAAGGAGGTATAAAAGGGAAAGGAAAGGACCCGGCGTGCCGTAGAGCTGCTTCTCTCACAACCGTCACTCTTAAGGCAACGCCGCTTGAGCCAATGCTGTTCGTTGAATAATCGATCGCTTGTCAGCGTCTGACGGCTGCCGCTACTACATTCGAAATCATACTTCTGAGTCGTAGCACGCTCGCCTTATCATCCGGGTGCACCCGGTTCGTCAGCAGGATGACGGCAGTGCGGGAATCCGGATCGATCACAATCGACGTTCCCGTATAGCCGGTATGACCGTATGTTTTCGGGCCGAACAGATCTCCCTTATTGGAGGCGTAGGCAGAATGCAGATCCCACCCGAGACCTCTGCCGAATTTCTCATATCCGACCGGAACCCCGGTCATCGCATCCACGCTAGCCGGGCTGAGAATTCTCTTCCCGCTGACGGATCCTCTGTTCAGCATCATCGCGGCGAATAACGCGAGGTCGTCTCCCGTCGAGAATAATCCGGCATTCCCGGAGATGCAGCCCATCATCACTCTCGCCAACGGATCGTGTACCGTGCCGGCGAGGAGAATATTCCCGTCAATGATCTCCGTGGGAGCGACCATGCTTGCGAACTCCGAATCCGGCTCAAAGAAAGTGTGCAACATGCCGAGCGGAATAAATATGTTTAGGCGGGAAAAATCCGCGAGCGACTGCCCGCTCACGATCTCCACGATTCGCTGCAGAGTGATAAAATTCGGACAGCTATAGGTGAATGCGCTGCCCGGGGCCGCGCTCCTGGCTGTCTCTTTCAGGTAATCGATGACGCCGTCCGGATAGGGGTGACCGTAACGCTCGGAGAGTTCTGCTACCGGAGCGTACGCCGGGAGTCCCGAGGTGTGGGTCAACAGGTGGATGATACGGATCGGCTCTTCCCGGCCGTCGGATGATTGCTTCCATGGCTGGAATCCCGGAATATACAAGGATACCGGATCGGAAAGCCTTATGAGCCCGCGTTCGACGAGCAGCATAATCGAGGTAGCGGTTGCGACCGGTTTTGTAATCGATGCGAGGTCGAATATCGTCTGAATCTCCATCGGCCGGGTGTCCGGCACAAGCTGACTGTTCCCGTAGGCTTTGCGGTAAACGATAGAACTGTCACGAACGACAATAAGAACCGCACCGGGAGTTTCGTTGTTCTGTATTGACGATTCGATGATCCCATCAACGCGGGTCAATTGGGCGGCATCAAATCCGCCTTCCTCAGGCGATATGACAGGGAGCGGTTGGGTGAATCCGTACAACGTCGCGAGCAGGCAGAGCAGAATTACTATCATGTATTTCATGGAACGGTATCTCCGGATCGGTCTGTTATGATTTTCTATATAGTTTAAAATTAACGCTTTTATATTTATATTACAACGCTATGTATCTGCACGACAAGCATTTCAGCGTCGAAGAAGCCAGGAACATCGTTACCGAAATTGCAGATGTAATCGGGGAAATGAGAATGCTTAAATCCCGGCTTGACGGCATCGGCTACGATATTTACCGTCACCAGTACTTCGGCGGCGCCGGTCCGAACGGGGAGAGATTTCATCCGCGTGAATTGGAACGAATGGTCGGCATCCTGCAAGAGATACATGAAAGGGGAATACAGGTGAAAAGTGTAGAAGACGGACTGCTGGATTTCCCGCATATCCGCTCTAACGGCGAGGAGGTATACCTGTGCTGGAAGTCGGGCGAACATACCCTCGAGTTCTGGCACAGTATTTCCGACGGTTTCGCGGGCAGAAGACACATCGACGAGCTCTGAACCTCCATGTATAAATTACATTCTACCTTCAAACCTTCCGGCGATCAGCCGGAAGCCATACGGCAGCTGGTCGAGGGCGTT
>CAZBUK010000012.1:22446-64390 GCA_964495085.1 uncultured Ignavibacteriales bacterium | reverse complement strand
GCTCTTCGTCGACGACGATCAGGCCGAGGTCTTTCAACGGAGCGAATATTGCCGATCTCGGGCCTATCGCGATCGTCGCATCTCCTTCGCGCGCACGTTTCCAACCGTCGAACCGCTCTCCGATGGACAATCGTGAATGAAAGACCACGATCTTGTCCTTAAAATGACCGCGGAATCGCCGGACAATCTGCGGCGTCAGGGCGATCTCCGGTACGAGCACGATCGCGGTTCGTCCTGCCTCAAGCACCCGGTGTATGGCATCTATATAGACTTGTGTTTTCCCGCTTCCCGTTATTCCATGCAGAAGTAGCGTCCGGTGTTCTTTTCGTTCTATGTATCCGCCGATCGTTTCGAGAGCAGACGCCTGATGCTGCGTGAGCGTCGGAAATGAGGGTTCTGCCTCTTCCTCATACTCCTGCCGTAAAACCTCCCGTGTCTCGATGCTGACAAGTCCTCTGGCGGCAAGCTGCCGGAGCGAGGATTTCGATGAGGCGGTTTTTCTGAGCAGCCCTACCTCTTCGATCGGGAGCGAGTCTTTGTTCTCGAGGAGCCAGAATAGAATCGCCGCCTGTTTCGGCGCTCTCGACTGTATCGAGGTACGTTCCTCCCGGATGACCGATTCGCTGCCGAGAGATATCATCCGCGTGATCCTGGGTTTGATCACGGTACGGGGAAGAAGGTCGTCGACACCGATATATCCTGCCCGTTCGAGGTCGTTCACGGCCGAATAAATATTTGGGAAGCGGGTCTGTTTCTGAAGCTGTGCGATGCTGGGATTCCCCCCCGACTGGAGCGTATGAATGATGGCCGCTCTGCGCGGAGCTTTTCTTCGCCATTCTTCCAGCAAGTGAACCGGAGGTTCATGAATAAGCTTCACGATCCGTTTGCTTTCTCCCGAAAGTCCCTGCGGGGTTGCGCTGCGAAATACTTCTCCCAAGGGAGCCATGTAATAGTCTGAGATCCATGTACACAGACTGAGCATCTCCCCGGTGAACAGAGGTTCGGGATCGAGTACATCTATGATTGGTTTGAGAGAATGATGCGGCGATGTCTCAGTCCGCTCGACGATGTAGCCGATCCTGTACTTCTTTCCGAACGGAACCAGTACCCGTGCACCGGGTTTCGCCAGTTCGGCAGTTTCGGGAGGAACCGTATAGGTGAACAACCGGTCGAACGGAACCGGAATCGATACGTTGATGAGGTGGTTATTCATTGCTGTCATTCGGCTTGATCGCGCTCAACGGATCTCTCCCGCTCCTTTCGATACGATCCTGTGCGGTGTGTTGTCTGCAGGCAATATCAGATCGCCCCTCCGGAAGACGGATCCCAGGGGATGGCGGAGTCCGCCCCGCGCGAGCTGCGAAGCTCTCTCGATAATTCGGGCTCCGGACGCATAGGGCATAAAGTCGATCAGGTGCACCTCCGGGATAACCGTTCCGGTCTCTTCACCGTAGTCGATACCGATCACGGCCGGTAATGCCGAACTCTGTATTTCGCGGTCGGAAGCGAGCGCGTGCAAAGCCTCGACGACTCCCTTCGTCATCTCGCCCGAAACCGCGATGATGGCGCCCGGCCGTTGTCCTCCCCGCCGGTAAATTTCAAGAACCCTCTGGAATACGTCGATGCCCCGTCGGCTTCTTACGGTTTCCGGTTTAAATTCCGATTCCCCATGTGTTTCACTTGTGATACCCGCCCCGATCATTACATCGGGAGGATAATCGGACTCTCCCCCGAAGAGAATTATCGGTTGACGATTGTGGTGTTTTCCCTGTGCGAGTCTCCCCATTTCTATTCCGGCAGAGCGGTAATCGGGAGCGAGATACAGATCAGCCTGAATTCCCACAGGCGAAATGTTAAGTGCGATGAGCGGCAAACCGGCCTGCATCAGTTGTCGATGCAGTTCCGGCGCGAGAAGCGTATCGACGGATTCGAATACCAGGACGTCCGGTTCCGACGCGAGCAGTTCGTCGAGATCCTGCGCCTGCTGCTGCGGATCTCCGTATGCAATTCTCCAGTTGACTTCGGCTTTGTATTCCCGCTGCGCGTCAGTGGCGCCTCCCACGATCAACGCTGTGGAGACGGGATCGGTACCGGCGAGCGACATGGCAATTCGAACAGTTTGAATTTCGCGCTCGCCGCCGCATCCGATGGTGAGGAGTAGGCATACGATACAGAGGATGGTATGGATGTACGGTAGTCTCATAGAAATACGGATCAACGTTCGGTTGTCCCTGCACCGCCGAGTGCGGTCAGATGCGCTTCGACCGACCGGGCAAGCGCATGTAGATTATATCCTCCTTCGAGTATTGAGAATATTCTGCCGTCGCAGACGGAAGAGACGTCGCTGAGCATTCCCGTCAGTCGCGCGAACGAACTTTCGGTAAGCAGGATATTACCAAGCGGGTCGTCCCGGTGCGCGTCGAACCCGGCCGAAACCAGAATGAGTCCGGGCCGGTGCTTCCGGACCGCGGGCAGAACGGTATCGGCGAAGATGGAATAGTACGTTTCCTCCACGGTTCCAGCCGGGAGTGGGAAGTTCATCGTAAAGTTCTCACCTTTCCCCGCTCCGCGTTCGCTGGCATCGCCGGTTCCGGGATAGTGCGGATATTGATGAAGACTAATGAACAGAACGGCGGGATCCTCGTAAAAGATTGCCTGCGTGCCGTTCCCGTGATGAACGTCCCAGTCTACTATAGCAACGCGGTCGATTCCATACTCATCGAGCGCATACCGCGCCGCCACCGCAATCGTATTGAACAAGCAGAATCCCATCGGACGGATCCTCTCACAATGGTGGCCGGGCGGACGCACTGCACAAAAAACACGCCGGGTGCTTCCTTGCATGAGTTCGTCGATCCCCGTAACGGCAGCCGCTATACCTCCCATGGCGGCATCGAAGGATCGAGCTCCCATATTCGTATCGCCTCCGTCCGGGAACGGAGCGATCACGGTACCGCTGTGCGCTGCCTCCGCGGCTTTCTTCCGGATCGTATCGATATGCGTGCGGGGATGGATCCGCTCGGTGATGGATTCCAGGCGTGTTCCGGTTGATTCCGCGTGGAACGGGTCGAGGTGGCGTACCTTATCCCACAGGCCCGATTCTCTGAGTCCCGAGGTTATCGCTGTAATTCTTTCAGGCCGTTCAGGATGATGATCGAATACCGCGTGTTCGAGACAGATCCGGTCGTGAATGAACGTTACCGGCTCGCCGAACGGTGCAGTTGGTTGATCAGTTTGCATGAGTCTTCCTGTAGTTTTCAGTGACCCGATCTGATGGTGAGCAATACGACGGCGATACAAAAGTTAATTGCATGGGCCGTATAACAAAGGATACAGTTCGTTTTCAGTTTAAAGAGCAGCGAATAGATAAGGGATACCGAAAGCACGACAGTGAAGAGAGAGATGCTGAGCGACAGATCGAATAAGAAATCGAAGGAAGAAAACGATCGGTACGTTCCCATGATTATCATGAGGAGATAGAAAACCATCCCGAGGACGAAATTCGGTATGCCGAAGATCCGGGCTTCTGGAGTTTTTAATATAGTCGAACATGTACTCCGGTCCATCCGGCACATTGACGGAATCCACCATACATTGCTCCGGAGCCGGCCGTAATAAACGCCGGTGAAGTATGCCGATACCAGGAATCCGGCGGTCGATAACAGGATAAGTATAAATATTTCCACGACCTAAGTATACTCACAATTTTTAAAAGCATCAAGTTGCATCTATCGGGAGCCCTCGTTATATTCTCTGAAGTACGGCAACGGCGAGAAACTTATTCCGCGCCCGCATGCTTCTCCCGATCGGGAAACGATAATTCGGCATAGCCACTTATATCAGAGATATATCCGGGGATGTATCGATGCCCGTCCGCAAACAAGCCCAGAGAAAACGGAAGTTTCAGGACCTACGGCCCCTCTCTCAACCGTGCCGTGGTGTCTGTTCGATATGCGGTTCGAAAAATCTAGTCAGACAGATTCCGGAATTCGACGACCAATTTCTCTGCGAATCTTGCTGCGACGATACAGCCCTCCTCTGGCAATACGTTCAATCCGACACAAACTCTGATCCAGGTCTCGCTGAAGAAGATGGTCTATTCCCCGACGATGAAATCGAGTGAGCTGTCCCTCTCATCCCTTGATGAAATTCTTGAGGATATCGCCCTCGGTCGGGGCGTTAAGCGGTATGTGCATGAGTTGATCTTTGACGGAGACGTCGTAACCCGGCGGTTCATCGATGCGCTCACCAGAACCGGATACTCCCGCACATACGTTGCCGATGTAGATCTCCATCCCGGACAACGCATACCCGCTTTCCTTATCCGGGAGAATACCGCCTACTTCGGTTGGATCTTCTACGAGAAATATTCCGACCGGAAATACAGAAAACTATGGGGATCGGTATTTAAAAACCATAAAGGCGACTGGGCGATGCAGATATCGCCCCGGAAGAACGTCCCGATCTATGCGGCTTCGGGCCGGGCGTGCGGGGCGGACCCCGATCACCCGTCGTCTCTATAAACTCATATACACCCGAAATAACTACGGAGATACTTATGGCATGGATTAATGTGGTTAACGAGGAGGATGCACAAGATAAAATAAAAGTCTATTACGACGCTTTTCGCGCACCCTGGGGAGGCGTCGATAATATCATAAAGGTGCACAGTGTGTACCCTGCCTATCTGAAAGTACACATGGATTTTTACCGTACGATGATGTACGGACCCTCACCACTCACTCGTATACAGCGGGAAATGATTGCGTCGGTCGTGGCACAGGCGAACAACTGCCTGTACTGCGTCAATCATCACGGCGATGCGCTCTACCGTCTCACCCGCAACAAGGAATTTGTAAACCTGTTCAGGGAAAACTACAAAGCGGTCAATCTCGCGCCGATCGAGATAAAAATGCTCGTCTTTGCGGAAAGACTTACACGCGAACCACAATTCCATTTCCAGAAAGACATCGAGGAACTGCAGACTGCGGGGGCGTCGGACGAAATTATACTGGCGGTCGTCATGGTAACGGGATATATCAATTTCGTCAACCGCATAGTTCAAGGACTCGGCGTCGAACTCGAGCATTACTGGACCGAGGACGGATTCTCCGAGGACTCGATTCCGATGGCGCATGATCCGCAATTTGCCTGAAGCGGGCGATTCCCGAGTGCCCACAATTGCCGGCGATTCCTTTCCACTGCCTCAAGTATGGAAATGAAAAATACGATATACCGGGAATCGGTACATCGGCTGCCCCTATATCCGGTATGCATACTGAAGGCGTCGCTCTTTCGAGGGAGAATACTTCTCTATCCGTATTGGACTACAGATTGGATGCGTCGCCGGTGATCGCGTCGATTCCCGCAATGGAAATAGAAACCGGGGAATCCTTTGCGATCCTTCATCGGGATGAAACGAATACAATGCTTGCATGAATCGAACGGAGAAAACAATGTACAGAATAATTATTCTTGCCGCTATCCTGGCGGTAACCCTGCCCGGTTGCAGCGTCGATCCATTGGGCGAGGCAGAAAAAGTAATTACCGAAGAATTTCTGTTCGGCCATACGCGCTTCTTGTCGCAGGATCTGCTGCAGGGGCGCGCACCCGGCTCAACAGGCGACGACCTGGCCAGGCATTATATCGCCGCTCAGTTCGAAGCCCTCGGTCTGGAACCCGGGGGTGCAGACGGAACGTTTTTCCAGGCTGTACCCATGGTAGGTATGAAGGTCGACCGCGGCAGCCATTTGACCGTGCGCCGCGGTTCTCAAACAAGAACGTACAGCTATCATGAAGACTTTATTGCGTTCAGCGGATCGATGGAAGAGACCGTACCGGTACAAGGAGATCTGGTCTTTGTCGGATACGGCACGGTCGCACCTGAATATGCGTGGGACGATTACAAGGGAGCGGATATGCGCGGTAAGATACTCGTTATGCTCAACGACGATCCGGGCACGCAGGAAACTCCCGAACTCTTCAACGGGAAGGCACGAACGTACTACGGCAGATGGACCTACAAGTATGAAATCGCTGCATCGGTCGGAGCGGCGGGGGCGATCATCATCCATACGACCTCTTCCGCGGGTTATCCATTCTCCGTCGTCCAGAGTTCATGGTCGGGCGATAATTTCGAATTGCAGGCGGATGAGGACGCCGCGGTTCTTGCCATGAAAGCCTGGACGAGCGAAAAAGCGTCCAGGGAGATTTTACAGTTAGGCGGTCATTCGCTCGACGACCTGATGACGAAAGCATTGAGCAGGGATTTCGAACCGGTTCCCCTCAATCTTACCGCACAGGTGACCATTCGTCAGAGAATAAGAAATATCGACACCTATAACGTGCTCGCGCTGCTGCGCGGCGGCGATACGAGCGTCAACGAGCAAGTCGTCGTATACACCGCCCATTATGATCATCTCGGCATCGCCGAGCCGGTCGACGGCGATTCCATCTATAACGGAGCCCTCGACAATGCGGTTGGCGTCTCTCTTATGCTCTCCATCGCAAAAGCGTTTACCGAGCTTCCGGTTCCTCCACACCGATCGATACTGTTTGCAGCTGTAGGGGCGGAAGAATTCGGTCTTCTCGGCTCCGAGTACTACGTTCGGAATCCTACCGTTCCTCATTACCGGATCGCAGCCTGCATCAATACCGACGGTGCGAACATCTGGGCGCCGACGAGCGATATCATTTTTCTCGGTGCAGACCGGTCGACAATAGGAAAGGTTATCAGCCGGATTGCCCAGAAACGGCGTATGGAAGTCATGGGCGATCCGTATCCGGAACAGGGAAGTTTCTATAGATCCGATCACTTCAGTTTCGCGAAGGCCGGCATTCCGGCGGTCTCCCTCCGGACGGGGACCGAATTCATCGGCAAACCGGAGAACTGGGGACGCGAACAGGTCGGCAGTTATATAGCGAAACACTATCATCAACCGAGCGACGTGATCACCGAGGCCTGGGATTTACGGGGCGCGGTGGATCAGGCACGATTTTGTTTTCAGCTCGGCTGGGAGCTGTCGATCCAACGTGAAATGCCCGAATGGAATCCGGGCGATGAGTTCGAAGCCGTTCGCCTGGCTTCGCTCGCCCAGAAATGAGAGTCGGATGCGGAAACAATATGAATTCAATCTGTACCCCTTATCAACCGGATAAGCAAGTATGAAAGCGGTTCGTTTTAATCTCAGCATTCCGAAGTACCTCGCGGTGAGAACGCTCAGCCGCAGCTTTACGGGTATCGGCACTTCGCCATTCTCGTGCGTCTCCATGGAGGAGGTCCCCGTCCCTGAACCGGTGAACGACCAGTGGATGAAAATTAAAACCCTGCGAAGCGGCATATGCGGTACCGACCTCTCGATCATTAACGGCCGTACCAGCTTTTCGATGGAACCCTATTCATCGGACTCATTTATCTTCGGTCATGAGATCGTTGGAGAGGTTGTTGAGAAGGGAGACCAGGTAAAGCATGTGCGGGAAGGAGACAGGGTGGTCGTAGAACCTACGCTTTCCTGTCTGACCCGCGGGATTCAAAACCGGTGCGGAAATTGCCGGCGGGGGATGCCCCACCTCTGTCTACATTTTACCGACGGCCACTTCTCGCCGGCGATTTCGATCGGATTCAACAAGGAAACCGGAGGCGGTTGGGGTGAATATCTGATTGCACATCAATCCCAGGTTTATAAGATTCCCGACAGTCTGACGCTGAACGAAGCGGTTCTGACGGAACCTCTAAGCGTCGCGCTTCACGCGGTGCTGCGCAGATATCCCCCCAATCGCGGTACTGCACTGGTTATCGGAGCCGGGAGCATCGGCTTGCTGACCATCGCCGCGCTCCGTCTACTGCGGCTCAGATGTAAGATAATTGTCGTTGCAAAATATGATTTTCAGCGCGAAGCCGCCGCAAAGATGGGAGCGAACGTCGTGATCGATCCTGCCGCCGGGGATTTTTACGAAGCAGTTTCGAAAGAAACCCACGCCCGCATCTTCAAGCCCTCTCTCGGGAAACGCATCGTCGAAGGAGGAGTACATTGTGTGTACGACACGATCGCCTCCTCAGGAACGGTCGACGATGCGCTGCGGCTCACCGCTGCCGGAGGTTCCGTCGTCCTGATCGGCTCGGCCGGAAAAACGAACGGTGCGGACATGACGCCGGTCTGGTTCAGGGAAGTGGATCTGATCGGATCGATAATGTACGGATGGGAGAATTTCCGCGGCAGGAAGCGAAGGACATTCGAAATGGCGATCGAAATGTTGTCGAGAAATAAAAAACTTTCGCTCGGTTCGATGGTCACCCATGAATTCAAATTGGACGAATGGAAGAGAGCGATACATACCGCGCAGTTGCGAAGCCGGTCTAAATCGATCAAAGTCGCCTTCGCTATGGACTGACGAGTCCGCCCTATGAACGGATCATCGATACATGTTTAAAACCTCACCGCCGGCTCATAGATCCGTAATCCGGAGCAGACCGCATTGAACATCGTTCTGAGCGCTATTCTTTTCTATGTGCTGCTTCAACTTATCCTCGGATACGTTGTTTCCAGGAGGATCCGGACCGAGACCGACTTTCTCCTCGCCGGCAGGAAGCTCGGTTACGGTCTTGCCACCTTCTCGATCTTTGCGACCTGGTTCGGCGCCGAGGCATGCATCGGAACCTCCGGCGCCGCTTACGGGGAGGGACTCTACGGAGTCACGGCCGACCCGTTCGGCTACGGCCTCTGTCTTCTGCTGATGGGACTCGTCTTCGCCGTTCCGCTCTGGAGAAGAAAACTGACCACCATCGCCGACCTTCTGCGCATCCGGTTCTCGCTCTCGACCGAACGCCTTGCCGCATTCATCATCGCACCCGCATCGCTCCTCTGGGCTGCCGCTCAGATCCGGGCATTCGGCCAGGTGCTGTCCGCCTCTTCCGAGCTGACCGCCGTCACCGCCATCACGATTGCAGCCGTGGTGGTCATCGCATATACCGTGATGGGGGGATTGCTGGCCGATGCGATTTCGGATCTCATTCAGGGTACCGTTCTCATCATCGGTTTATTGATACTAATTCCGTTTGTTCTGAAGGACGCCGGGGGGATCGGCCAGGCGTTTGCCGCGATCGGTCCGGAAAGATTATCGTTCCTGCCTCCGGATGCGGACGCCTCTCCCAGGTCGATACTTGCGGTTATCGAGACATGGGCGATTCCGATTTGCGGTTCCGTTCTCGCGCAGGAAGTCATATCGAAAGTGCTCGCTTCGCGATCCGCCGTCGTTGCCCGCCGCTCCGCTCTGTCGGCCGGTACGCTCTACCTGTGCATCGGGATGATCCCGTTATCGATCGGTCTGATCGGCGTGCAGCTGTTTCCGTTTCTCGATGATCCGGAGCATATTCTGCCCGCGATGGCTCAGAAATATTTCGGTACCTTCTTCTACATCATATTCGCCGGGGCGCTCGTCTCCGCGATCTTATCGACCGTAGACAGCGCGCTTCTTGCGGGATCGGCGCTTGTCTCGAGAAATATCATTTCCTCGTACCGGCCGGATATGACCGAGAAACAGCGATTGTTTACAAACCGGATGGGTGTGTTCGTTCTGGGATGCATCGCGTACGTACTTGCGCTCCATGCCGAAGGGGTTTATAATCTCGTACTCGACGCATCGTCGTTCGGGAGCGCAGGTTTGTTCGTTGCGGTGCTGTTCGGATTGTTTACGAAGTTCGGAGGGGCACGAAGCGCGATCGCTGCGCTCATCAACGGAGCTGCGGTCTGGATTGTCGGGAACTACATCATCGAACTGGAGTTGAGCTACCTGCTCTCGCTCGCCGCTGCCTTCGGATCGTATGTGCTCATGGCGATGACGGAGAGGGGATCGAAGCCGGATCAATTGAAGGCGAATTCGTGAGTGTCCGGTTTACCCGATGAAGCGTTTTTTCCGGTTCCTGAGGTAGTCGACGAATATAAATTCCCCCAATGTGTTCAGCGACGAGAAGTACGCTCTCCCTTTATTCGCCCGGGTCAGATCCTCGATAAAATTGATCAGATAGGGGTCGCGGGCGATCATGAACGTGCTGATGGTGATCTTTTCACGCCTGCATTGCACCGCTTCGTCGAGCGTTTTGTTGACGATCTTGGGATCAAGACCGAAGGGATTTTTGTACAATCTTCCCGAGCTCTCGAAGATCGCCGATGGTTTTCCGTCGGTGATCATGAAAATCTGCTTGTTGACGTTGCCGCATTTCCGGAGCAGTGCTCTGCCGAGTTGTAATCCCGCTTTCGTATTCGTATGGTACGGTCCGACGGACAGGAAGGGGAGCTCGTTCAGCGAGACGAGCTTCGCTTCGTCGCCGAACACGACAAGCGCGAGGAAATCCCTCGGGAACCGCTGCCGGATCAGCTCCGCGAGGGCAAGGGCGACCTGTTTTGCCGGCGTGATCCGGTCTTCGCCGTAGAGTACCATGCTGTGGCTTATGTCGAGCATCAATACGGTGGCGCAGGAAGCCATGTGCTCGGTCTCGTATACCTCCAGATCGTCTTCTATAATCGAAAACTCGTCGATTCCGTCCCGCTTCATTGCATTCGAAATCGTAGAGGTCAGGTCGATATTGGTCGGCTGGTCGCCGAATTTATACTTCTTTGTTTCGCTGAGCCGTTCGATTCCTGTGCCGGTATGGGGCGTCTCATGCGCACCGTCGGTTCCTTTTTTCAACGACGAGAATACCTCCCTGAGGGCATCCATCCTGATGCGTTGAATTCCTTTCGTGGTCAGCACTTTGACCTCGTTTACCTCCTCGATGATGCCGCGTCTTTTCAATTCCTCGATCAGCTCTTCGACGGTCATCGTCTCGTCGAAGATGCCGTACTCTTCTGCGAGTTGCTTCAACCATTCGAGGGCTTCTTCGACATCTCCGTCGGACTTGACCAGCAGAAAACTGAAGAGCGACATAAGCTGCTCCATTCGCTGCTCGTCGGTTTTCGAATCCGGTCTCCATTTCGAATATATGAATCGCATGGCGCTCCCTACGGATACTCGGTGCCGGCTCTCTCACCGGAATAATTTAACAGAACCGTTTGTCGGATCGGTTTCATTTTTCGTACCTGAAGTCTTCCTCATCGAACGGGCCGCGTCCGGCGAAGATGGTACCGACGAGATCCTTATATGAGGTCATCCGTTCGGCTTCGTCTTTCGCGAGGCGGGAGTTCTGATGAAGGCCGTCGAGCACGAATTCCATCGCCGAAGCGATTTCGAATTTGTTTTTTCCGTCGACCTTCATGTGACGTGTTACAAACTCGCACAATCCGTCGATCTTGTTGAGCTCGGCATAATATGCATCTCCCGTCATATTGTCCGATATTTCGACCTTGTTCCCCTTCTCGAACCAGTTGACGATTTTTCCGTAGTGTTGGTCGCGCGGCTGATCGCGCTGCTCCCCCCGGTCTTGATGTTCGTATTGCGAGGATTGTCGGGAACGCTTCGGTTTCTGAAACGGATCCGGAAAATATTTTTTAAATACTTCGCGCACGGCTTTGCCGACGAGCGCTCTGCTGACCTTGAGGGGGCCTTCCTGCTCGCCTTCGAACACGAGCTCGATCTTTCCCGTGAGTCCGGGAATGACGAACGGAAGGTCGCAGATGCGGGGAAATACGTATGAGTCGCTGTTGACGATCGCCCGGCGCTCGGCATTGCTGATGAGGTTTTCCATGGCGGAGATAGTCAAACGCGCGCTCACGCCCGACGATTGGTCGACATATTCGCTTTTTCGGGCTTCGAAGGCAATGTGTTCGATTATCTCTCGGAAGTAGTGCGGTATGACGATCGTTTTACCGTCGCGCTGTATCCATGCTTCCTGCTCCGTAATTGCGATTGCATCGTCGATCGATTTCGGGTAGTGAGTGAGTATCTGGGAGTCGATGCGGTCTTTGAGCGGCGTAATGATGTTACCGCGGTTTGTGTAGTCCTCCGGATTCGCTGTGAAAACGATCATAATGTCGAGCGGAATCCGTACGTTGAAGCCCCGGATCTGTATGTCTTTTTCCTCGAGTATATTGAACAGACCGACCTGTATGCGCGGCTGCAGATCGGGAAGCTCGTTGATCGCGAAGATGCCGCGGTTGGTGCGCGGGATAATGCCGAAATGTATGGCGCCCTCGTGCGAATAATGCAGGCGTTTCGACGCCGCTTTAATCGGATCGATGTCGCCGATGAGGTCGGCTATGGTGACGTCGGGCGTCGCAAGTTTTTCTCCGTAACGCTGATCGCGGTGCAGCCACTCGACCTCGAGATCGTCGCCGTGTTCCCGGGCGGATTCGACGCATTGGCGGCAGACGGGGTGAAACGGATTGTCGTTAA
This sequence comes from uncultured Ignavibacteriales bacterium, assembly GCA_964495085.1. Taxonomy (GTDB): domain Bacteria; phylum Bacteroidota; class Ignavibacteria; order T3Sed10-11; family T3Sed10-11; genus CAZBUK01. The sequence continues at coordinate 52,063 of CAZBUK010000012.1, read as the reverse complement.
TTTCACAGCCCTTAACGATGGGGACATATTCGTCGAGCAGCATCGGGAGCATTCTGATCAGACGCGTCTTCGCCTGTCCGCGGAGTCCGAGCAGTATGATGTCGTGCCGCGCGAGAATACTGTTGATCAGAGAAGGGACGACGGTGTCGTCATATCCTACGATCCCGGGAAACAGCCTCTCGTTCTTTTTAATTTTTCCGATTAAGTTCTTCCGGATTTCATCCTTCACCGGTTCGATCCGGTATCCCTGTTTCTTCAGCGCACCGAGTGTACGTATCGATGTAACGGTCACAAATCCTCCCTATGATCATCGCGGCACTGACACCGCTGCATTTGATTCTGAGATCGGAAAATTCTATAATGTCCTGCATATGCGAACATTCATACCCAATAAAACACTCGTCATACGTTTAAGTTCCATTGGGGACATCATTCTCACGTCGCCGTTCATCCGGTGCTTCCGGAAAGCATTTCCGGAAACGACGATCGAGTATGCAGTGAAGAGGGAATTCGTTTCCCTCGTTCGATTCAATCCGCACATTGACCGATTGCATGAATTCGACGCGCGGGAGGGATTCGATGGATTGAAGAATTTCAAACGAACTCTCGCCGGTGAGCGCTACGACCTGGTTGTCGATCTGCACGACAGCCTCCGGAGCAGGTATCTCCGCCGGCTTCAGGGTAATCCGGCCGTGGCGGTCATACGGAAGAGAAAACTTTTAAGATTTCTCCTGATTCGGTTTAAATTGAATGTCTATAAGCGCGTTGTACCGGTTACGAAACGTTATATAGAATCGGTTGAAGCATTCGGCGTCGCGGACGATTTTTCCGGACCGGAATTGTTCATTCCGGCTGAGGTGCTCCGGGATATAGCAGGGCAGATGGCGAAGATCCGTCCGCATGGCACAACCCTGATCGCATTTTGTCCGTCAGCGAAGCATTTCACCAAACGATGGCCCAAGGATTATTTCGTGGCGATGGCCAGGCATCTCGGCGGCTCGGGCAATGTCCGAATTGTACTTCTCGGCGGAGCGGAGGATGCCTCCTACGTCGAGGATATCCGGAGACTCATCGGCGGGGATACCGCCGTAAATCTCGCCGGTAAACTTACCCTCCTGGAATCTGCCGCGGTCATGGATCATTGCGAACTCGTTATCTCGAACGATACAGGTCTCATGCATATGGCGGCTGCGCGGAAAAGGAATCTGATCGCCCTGTTCGGTCCGACCGTGAAAGAATTCGGATTCTTTCCCCACGGTGAATCAAGCCACGTTCTTGAACACCCCGATATGCCATGCCGTCCCTGTTCCCATATCGGTTCGAACACATGTCCGAAGGGTCATTTCAAATGTATGAAGGAGATCACTCCCGAACGCGTGCTCCGGTATATCAACGAGAAATTCAAGTCGATTCCCGTACACTGAGCGTTCCCCGTTGCCGCCGCGGTAACGACGTGGCGATTCGCGAAGGGTAGCTCGGGTTTGCGCTTCGGAACTATATCAACTATATTTTCCAAAGATCAATCCGTTAGAACATTGAGGAGGTACTTTATGTCCACCGATGCCGGCATTTCTCCCGCCCCGCCGAGATTGATGACGCTGGAGCGACACATCCTTGAAGGTGAACGCCGCCATCCGGGCGCAACGGGTTCGTTCACCGGACTGCTCTCGGATCTGTCGCTTGCGGCTAAAGTAGTCTGGCGGGAGGTGACCAAGGCCGGACTGGTGAATATACTCGGCGCCACCGATTCGCAGAATGTGCATGGGGAAATTGTCAAGAAGCTCGATGTATTTGCGAACGAGACGATCTACCGCGCCATGGACCATGGCGGCCACTTATGCGTCATGGCCTCGGAGGAGAGCGGCGGATTGATGAAAATATCCCCGCAGTATCCGAAGGGAAAATACGTGCTGTTGTACGATCCGCTCGACGGATCTTCGAATATAGACGCCAATATTACCATCGGGACAAGTTTCGGCATCTACCGGCGGAAATCCGAATCGGGAGACGGAACTATGGAGGACTGTCTGCAGCCGGGCCGCGATCTGGCCGCAGCGGGATATGTTCTCTTCGGATCGAGTACCATGTTCGTGTACAGCACCGGAAACGGCGTACATGGATTTACGCTCGACCCGAGTGTAGGAGAATTTATTCTGAGTCATGAGAATATGAAGCTCCCGCCGAAAGGAAAAATATACAGCGTGAACGAGGGGAACTATCACAAATGGGATCCTCCGGTACGGCGGCTTTTCGATTATATGAAGGAGCCGGATAAACTAACCGACAGGCCGTATTCGCTGCGCTATATAGGAACGATGGTCGCCGACTTTCACCGCACGCTCCTCTACGGCGGCATGTTCGCATATCCCGCCGATAAAAAAAATGTGAACGGTAAATTACGCTTGATGTACGAATGCATCCCGATCGCTTTCCTCGCTGAGCAGGCGGGGGGAAAAGCGAGCGACGGCGGGAAACGGATTCTCGATATCGAGCCGAAGGAGCTGCACGAGACTACGCCATTTTACGTCGGGAGTAAAATCGATATAGAGCTGGTAGAGACGTTTCTGAGAGGCGATGAATCGGGAAGTAAATAGAACCGGGCGGCTGGGTTGGGCCGCCCGGAATGCTCCTTAGCGTCCGGAAACAATACCGGGCATACGTCGAATGTGCCGATCGAAACCTTACTGCAATAAAAATATTTCGTGCGACAGGCAGATAATGCCCGTAAGTAATTTGCTCCCATGGATATAGCCGGTCTGAAGAGGAAATGCCGCCGGTAATTATAATTCCCCGAGCCGCTGACGTGCGAAATTGACCAAATCGCTGTTTGGATACCGGTCGATCAACTGCTGATATTCCTGACGGGCGCGTTGACGGTCTCCGAGCATGTAGTAGCTGTTTGCGATCATGACCTGCGCATCGTCGTGTTTGACCTGTGTGGGATAATCGAAGACTTTGGTGAATGCCTGAATTGCCTGCCGGAAATCGCGCATACCGTAGAGCGATTCTCCTATCCAGTATTGACAGTTCGGTAGGAGCGGATGGGATACGCCGGAATTCAACAAATTACCGAAGATCTCATGCGCCTTCGAATACTCTCGATTCATAAAAAGATTGTAGGCGCGGGTGTATTCACGGTCGAAATTGGAAACGGTTACCGCGGATTCAGACGGCGGGGGCTCGGCCGGTGGTTTGGCGGTTTCAGCCGCACGCAACCGTTCTTCCATTAAGAGTTTTTCCATCTCGGCTATTCTCGCATTCAAATTCCGGTTCTCCTGTCCCATCCGGGCGATCTCCAGACGAAGCTGTTGATTCTCCTGCGTTAGCTGATCAATGGCTTGCTGCGTTTCATCGGGCTGCTGTTCCCATTGATCGGCCCATTGATCATCTTCGAGAACGACCTTTGACGACCCGCATCCGGAAATACCAATCACAACCAGGAAGAGAACGAAGTATAATAACGGCAGAAAAGGTCGTTGATTGCTGTCTGTCATGTTCACTCCTATATCTTTAGTTATGAATGTATTGCGGAGCATAAAGTTAAGTGAAGTTATTAAAGTAAAATAGTAAAATCAAGTGGCAATTAAATTGGTATTAAAAGACTTCCATGGATTTGTTATTCAATACCAAATTTGATATATTTTTTGATTGTTCAGATTTCGACACCTATTTATCGACGGGTTATACATATGAGGAGGTACGAATCGGCGATACCTGTGGTGCTATGCCTGATGGTATCGCTTTCATTGCTCTGCTCAGGATGTGCCGGCTCATCAAGCTCGAGCAAGGCAACTGAAACGGAAAAAGAGCTCACTCCCGAGCAGAAAGCCGAGCTGCGTCAGCGTGCTACACAGCATTTCGTAGACGGGTCGCTTTTCGAGATGCAGGGAGAACATGAAAAAGCCATCACCGCATATTCGGAAGCGCTCAGATTCGACGAGAACGGAGCTATTTACTATGCGCTCTCTAAGAATTATCTCGAACTCGGAAAACTCGCGCAGGCTGCCGAGGCGGGGAGAGAAGCGGTTAAGAGAGAGGAATCCAACATTTCTTACCGGGAGAATCTCGCCCGGGTTTATCTCAATGCACATGAGCTCGATCTGGCGATCGAACAATACGAATCGATCGTCTCGCTCGATTCCAACAACGTGAATTATTATTACAGCCTTGCACGGCTGTATGAGATCAAACGCCCGCTCAAAGCTCTTGAAGTATACAAGACGATTCTGAACAGGTGGGGAGACCAGATCGAGGTTCTCGCCCAGGTCGCGGATATTTATAATACGCTCGGCCGGCATGGGGACGCGGCAGAGATGATCGGCAGGATGCTGGAGATCGACCCCTCGAACGAATCGCTCATGATCACGCTCGGAAACACCTATCTCAGAGGCGGCGATTACGATCGTGCATCCGAAATATTCAGAGAATTGTACGAAGTCCATCCCGATGATCTCGAAATTCTCACCTCGCTGGTGGACGTTTATATTTCGATGAAGGATTTCGACACCGCGGCCAGGTACCTGAACGCGGTCATCACCGATACCGATCTCCCCCTGGAGGCGAAAATCCAGATGGGGCAGATTTACCTGAGCCATATCGAAGCCGATACAAGCGTTGCGTATCTGGCCGAATCGATATTTGACACGATCATCTCTCAATATCCCGATTCTTCACAGGGTTACTGGTTCCGGGGGATCGCCGCGCTGGTCGTTCAGGATTTTCCGCTGGCATTGCAGCACTTCACCCGCGTCACCGAATTGAACGCAGACAACCGGGATGCCTGGGTTTATTCGGCCGAACTGATGTTCCAGGAGGAGAATTTTGAGGGGGTGATCGATTATATGACGAGAGCACTAAGCCGTTTCGGGGATGATTCTGATTTACACTTTATGCTCGGCATGGCGTACAACCGTCTCAATCGACATGACGAGGCGATCGATATGCTGAGCCGCTCCGTGCGGCTTAATCCCGAGAACTCGAATGCGATGAGCATGCTCGCGTTAACCTACGATACCGTCGACGATCACCAAAAATCGGACAGCCTGTATCTGAGCGTCATAGAGCTCGAACCGGAAAATCATCTCGCGCTGAATAACTACAGCTACAGTCTTGCAGAACGGGACGATAAACTGGATGAAGCTCTGGAGATGTCCCAACAAGCAGTCGAATTGCAGCCTGAGAATACCGCATATCTCGATACGCTCGGATGGATTTACTTCAAACTCGGCAACCTGGAAAAGGCGAAAGAATACATACGAAGGGCTATCGACATTGGCAGCGACAGTGCGGTCGTCCACGATCATATGGGCGATATATATTATCACCTCAACGAATATGATCAGGCAATGGAATTCTGGAAAAAGTCCCTGGACCTGGACGGTTCGAACGAAAAGGTAAGAGATAAAATCGAGCGCGGTGCCTTATGAGATTCGTGAATCCGGGAACGGGGCTTGCCGCCGTATGCATCCTGTTCCTTACGTCCTGCGCTCCGGCTCCGCGGGTGGTGCTCGATCCCGATCGGGTATCTCCGCTCGAATTGGTCGAGAATATACGCGTTAATCATTTAAAAAAGAATACCCTCCACGCGAGAGGATCTATTTCGATTGAAACCGCGGAGTTCGCGAACTCCGGCCGCTTCACGATGAATTTGCAACATCCTGATTCTCTGCTCATCAAATTGCGGGGACCGTTCGGTATCGACGTCGGAACGGTCTTCCTTTCGCAGACGAATTTTCTTTTCTACAACGGACTGAAGAATCAGGTCATCACCGGGGATCCGAGAACGGATATCCTCAAATCCTTCCTGCGTATGGATGTCGATGCCCGCACCGTGATGGATCTGTTCCTGGGAGGCAACACGTACATCTTTTCGGAACGGCGCACACCGGATGAGTTCGGAGTCGACGGAGATCAGTATCTGATGGTCTACCGGTCCGGGGATCGGGTACGGCGATACTGGATCGACCCGACGCTGAAGGTCGTTACGCGCTCGCTTATTTCGGAGATCGGCGGACGGCCTTTGATAGAGGAACGGTTTGATAAATTCATCGAGGTTCGGGGTATTGCAATGGCACGGACAATCCGGTTGGTATCGCACAAGGATCGAGCCAGCATCTCGGTATCGTATGACCGGCTGGATATGAATACAGAGGAGCTCTCTTTTGATTTCACGATTCCTCAATCCGCAACAATAATCGGGTGGTAGATGATAAAGAACGGAATTACGGCCGCTGTGCTGTGCATCCTCCTCACCGCCGGTCTGCTCGTAACCGAAAGCCCCCTCAGCTATACCCGCGGCTCAGATCCCCAGACGGAGATCGAACGCCGCAGGTTAGAGCTGGAGGGTATCCGGAATGAGATCGCCGGGTACGAGGAAAAGATAAAGGAAGCGCGCCGGTCGGAACGCGAATCGCTGAACCTGCTGGAAACGCTCGACCGCCAAAGCTCGCTGCTACGGAACCTGCTCCGTCAGTTGAGACAGGAAGAGCATCGACTGGTTCGCGAAATAGACGCGACGCGGCGAAACATCCGTACACTTCAGCGCGAGATTGAACAACTCAAAGAGCAGTATGCAAACTACGTCGTCGCCGCATACAAGAACGGGACAATACGCGATGCGGAATTGCTGCTCGCTTCCGGAACGGTCAATCAGTTCCTCGTCAGAGCAGAATATCTCAGGAAATTTTCCGATCAGCGGCGAAGTGATCTTGCGGAGCTGGTCTATAAACAGGAGGAGCTGCAGGCTCAGGAAGCGAACCTCGATGTTGCTCTCGCTTCGCAGCGGCGGGTCATACGCGAAAAGCAGCAGGAGGAAAAGAGGCTTGCCGACCGGACCGTCGAGCGGCGGAATATTCTCACCTCGGTACGGAAGAACAAGACAAACTTCGAGAGAGAACTTACCCGCAGGCAACAGGCGGAACAGGATCTCCGGCGTCTCATCGCCGAACTGATCGAACGCGAGCGAAGGCGGATCGAGGGTGAAACGGGATTGGCGCGGGAGGGTATACCGGTCGAAGCGATTCCTCCCGGTACGCCGTTTATAGAGTTGCAGGGAAAATTACCGTGGCCGGTTCGGAACGGACAGATAGCCTCAAAGTTCGGCGAACAGGTCCACCCGGTACTGAAAACGGTTACTCAGAATACCGGCGTGGACATAAAGACTCCCGTCGAGAGTCCTGTGTATGCGGTCGCTGAAGGCGATGTCGCTATGATCTGGTGGCTCCCCTCGTACGGCAATCTCGTCATCCTTCATCATTTCGACGGTTACCGCACCGTCTATGCGAACCTGTCGGAAATTCTGGTGGCAGTCGGAGACCGGGCGCTCGCGGGAGATATGATAGGCAGGTCGGGTGAATCGATAAGCGGCAGCGTCATTCATTTCGAGGTCTGGAAGGACAGGGAGAAACAAAATCCCGAAACCTGGCTTCAACCGAACTAATCCCGGACAGGTGATCTGCGTATGAGCGCCGTCTCGCCCTTAAAATCGCTGTCGGTGATTGCAGTTATATGCGGACTGCTTGCGGTATTGCTCCGCCCGGTAGACCAGCAGTTTCTTTCAACACGTTACCTGATGCGGGGCGAGATCTCCGCAGACACCAATATCGTCATCGTTTACCTGGACAACGAGGATATTCGATCGCTCGGCGGCTGGCCACTTCAGCGGGCATACTATGCGTTGATCATTGATATGCTGCGCCAGTGGGGAGCGAAAACGATCGGCTTCGATATATTGTTCGACTCGCCTTCCTCACTCACACCGGAATACGATTTCCTGCTCGCCGACCGTATCGCAAACGGTCCGCCTGTAATAATGACTTCATACGGCCGCACGGTAAGCGAAGATGAAGTCCCCCTGAGCGTACCTGAGAGATTTTTCTATTCTGCCTCCGCATTTGCCGGAGCTCAGCAGGTCGCTGAGATTGTCGCCCCTTTTCCCGTGCTTCTCGAGCAAGCATCGGGGATCGGCCACAGCAATCTTGAGCCTGCATCGGCCGATCTCGTTCCTTCGTTTCTGTCCACGCCGCATGGCTTACTTCCCGCCTTCGGATTCGAAACGGCACGGGAGTATCTCTCGGTACCGCGGAGCGGGATATCTTTCTCGAACAACACAATCCGGTTCCCCCTTCCGAACGGCAAGATTAAAAAAATCAGAACCGACTCGGACGGATATCTTCACCTGAATCATCCCGGTACCCTATCGGTTTTCCGGAGCGTTCGTTTTCCACTGCTGCTCAAAGAAGACGGCATCCATCGAACCGCATCCGAAGTGATCGGCGGTAAAATCGTACTCATAGGGGTTATCGCCGAAGGTCGAAGCGGTTTCGTACCGTCTCCGTTCGGCGCGAATCTCCCGTCTGTCGCGCATCACGCAACGATCGTCGATAATATCTTGCAAAGTCGGTTTCTTCGATATCCCGCGGTCCTGACGGTATTCCTTATCGGGATGGGAAGTGTCGTATTGGGATACGGTATCGTAGGTTTGCTTCACGGCGGCAAGGGTCTGCTGACCGCTACCGCTTGCCTCGTTCTGTACCTTGCGGGCACGATGTACAGCTTCAGCGTCCTGAACTATGTATGGCCGGTCATGATGCCCGTTATCGGTCTGATGGCGGGTTCACTGATCATGTTCGTCTATTATGTACGCAACGTAAAATCAAGACTCGATACGCTCGAGGAGGAGAAGGAAAGAATTGTTCTGATGCTCGAGGAGCGGGAAGACCGCCTGAAGAAGATTCAGGAAGAGCTCGACATCGCACGACGGTCGAACGACGCTGCGAGTGAGATTGAACTTGAGAGGCAGGTGCATGTATACGAGGCCGAGATTCATGGATTACAGAAACAGATCGACGACACCGAAGCGGAGGAAACCGACCCACATGACGTAATCGAAGAGTTTGAGGAGATCATGTACAACGCCGGCCGCGGGCCGATGAGCGAAGTAGTGGGGATGCTTGCCAAGGTCGCTCCGACTGATGCTCCCGTTCTCCTGCTCGGAGAAAGCGGGACCGGCAAGGAGCTCGCCGCGCGTGCGATACACACTCGGAGTTCGAGATCGGGGAGGGCATTCATAGCCGTAAACTGCGGCGCACTCAGCGAGACGCTGATCGAGAGCGAACTCTTCGGCCACGAGAAGGGCGCATTCACCGGGGCGATCGCGTCGAAGCCGGGACGTTTTGAATTGGCTAACGGAGGGACGATCTTTCTCGACGAGGTGGCGGAAACATCCGAAGCTTTTCAGGTGAAATTATTGCGCGTACTACAGGAGGGGACCTTCGAGAAAGTCGGCGGAACTGAGACCAAAAAGGTAAATGTACGAATCGTCGCCGCTACGAACAGGGACATCGAATCGGTTCTGAAGGAGAAGAAGTTCCGCGATGATCTTTATTACCGGCTCAATGTTTTCAGCATAACGCTCCCTCCGCTTCGCGACCGGAGGTTCGATATTCCGCTGCTCGTCTCCTCATTCGCGGCAAAGCACTCTCCGGATCTTCGGTTCTCTAAATTAGCGGCGCAAGCGCTCTCGGCCTATCACTGGCCGGGAAATATCCGCGAACTTCAGGCGGCCATCCAGCGGGCAGCGCTGCTTGCCCTGAGCGACAAACGCGCTATTATCCGTTTGGGGGATCTCCCGAAACCGGTCGCCGATTCCCGGCGGGAATCTGTCGATATGGGGGACCGGGTTCTCGAAGAGATCAGACACAGACGATTCAGCAGGAGCGCAGTCTCGCAAACTGCCAGAGAACTGGGTGATCTCAACAGGGGTACGGTCGCGGAGTATCTCAGGGGTAACGCCCTGGAAATTTTTGCCGCAGAGGATTTTAATATTGAAAAGGCAGTCCGGAGGATCGCCGGCACCTCGGATCCGGATATGTGCGAGAGAGCGGAAAGAAAGCTCAAAGAATACCTGGGCAATATCGCTGGATCAGTCGACAGAAATAGTCCGTTTCATGTGCTGGAGCCCGATTTAAGCGGTAAATATAAAAACTTACCACTTCGTTATCACGAGTCCCTCACACGCGTTATCCGGGGCTATTATTCCGGGAAATGGGATCTCCCATCCGGCACGACTGCCTGAAACCGTTTTTCCCGCACTTCATTAATCGAATTCCCGCATTACATACCCGGGTAAAAATTACCTGATTCGACTTATCTCCAGCAAATTCAGATACATATAAACTCTCTTTATTACTGGCACGGTATTTGAGCATATTATGAAGTACAAATAAGGAATATGTATTATATATTACAGGGGAAAATCAATGAAAACGAAGCAAATTCGTGAAATAAGGTGGATCAGTGCGGTCCTGTTCATACTGCTCTGGCTGTCGGTACTCGGTTGTGAATCGGACGGCGTAGCACCGGGATCGTCGGGCAGATTGGTCATTTATATATCCGATGCGCCGGGTCAATTTGACGAGGTAAATATCTCGATCAGCCGGGTTGAAGCTCACAAAGAGGGGGGCGGATGGTTTGTTGTAAACGACGAACCGCAGACATTCGATCTTCTTGAATTATCGAACGGAGTCACTGCGGTGCTCGGGGATGCGCATCTCGAAGCAGGTTTTTACACGCAACTCCGGCTGATAATCAATGAGGGTAGCAATGTGCTGACCGGAGGAAATTCATATCCGCTGACTATTTCGAGCGGGGAACAAACAGGAGTGAAGCTCGTCCATGCATTCGATATCGAACCGGACTATACCTATGAGCTGCTCCTGGATTTCGACGTCCATCATTCTATTCATTCATCGGCTCTCGGGTACATGCTGAAACCGGTCATACGCGTCGAAGCGCTCGCGCAGACGGGCGCAATACGCGGCTCGATTCAGCAAGACGACGCCGGCTCGGTAGTGATCTTGTATTCGGGAGAGGAGACCGTGACCTCTGTCTATCCCGATATTGCCGACGGATCCTTTAAGTTCATCGGTATTCCGCAGGGGACATACTCATTGACCGTTGAAGCGGAAGGATATCAGGCGGAACACATCACGGGTCTCGTCGTACAGGTCGGCGAAACGACCGATGCGGGTACGATCGTATTGACGGAAACGGAATAGCGCTCTCTCAGCGCGAAGGAAATGCTAATGAAATCCCGGATAGCTCTTTCATATGTGCGTATCGGATTTATTCCGGTAATGTATCTCATGCTCATCTTCGCGGGATGCGAAGTGCCCGGTGAGATACCTCTGAACCGTTTCGAGGACGCCCAGGCTTATTTTCGCGAGGTGATGCTGAACGATGAATTCTTCAGGAGCGAAGAAAATATCCTGGACGACGGCGATGCCGACGAGATATCGAAATCAGGCGCCTTGCCATCGGACGATCGTATCTATCCCCGAAGATTCGGCAGGATCGTCGCTTCGATAGAGAGGGAATTCGAATACGAGTTGAGGAACGATACGCTCGCGGTCGTGACGATGATTCGGACGATCACCGGTACCTTCAAGATCCTGTATGCGACCGAGTCGATACGTCTCATATCAAACGGTATAGTAGAAAAACCACTTATAGAAACGAACAAGCGCAGAGCCATGTTCCTGAAAGTTGCCGATACGGGGATTCCGGAGAATGACTGGAGAATGGTGGCAGTATCAATGGTCAATGGCGGAACGGAGGAGAGAAATTTCAAAATCACCTCCGTGAACATTAAATTCCGCAGCCAGGATACTCCGGCACGATATGAATTGCCGACAGAGAAATTCTTTCGTATAGGTTTCGGCAACCGGGACATACAACGGGTCGACTTCGATCCTAACGGAAACGTTCGAACCGGAATAGAAGTTACGATCGTGAGTTCCTATACGAGCTCGGATGAGCGCGAAGAAGTGTTTCTGAGGCACGGCGGAGGAATGCAGGGACCGGGGGCTTCGCCGGGTCTCAGGACCGGACTTCAGAACAGAGCACGCATGGCGTTGGTATCCGAAACCGACAGAGGCAACGGCACCTACGAACGCACCTACGCAACCGAATGGCTGCCGGGACTATACCGCGGCAAGGTATCGTCGATAATCGAAGTCCTCTCGAACGGTACGCTCCACAGTTCGTCAGCGGCAGTTGAATCCAATTACTGGGGAGTCCCGTTCATCGTACAATAATGCGTCGATGTAACGGTGCTCCCGATTGACAGGCCGGTCTTTTTCGGGGGACGACCGGCCTGGTATTTTATACAGACAACAGGCGATCACTAAGAAATTATGAAGAGATACCTGCTCATATACTTGACGATAGCGATAGCGATGCCGCTCTACCCTCAGCATCTCGCGTCGCCCCGATCGGTATCGCTGGGAGCTTTCACTGCGGGGACCGCAGATCTCTCCGCTCTCGATTGGAATCCCGCAGGTCTCGTTCATATCAGAGACTGGGAGATCCGGTTCAGCAGTTTCCTCGAATCTATCGGAGGCAATAATTTAACGGGCCCCTTCTTTAATGACGGATCGATCGGAAAACGAATATCGGAATATTCGGCAATCGGTTTCAGATACGCCCCCGGTGCGTACCGAAAATTCAGCATTTCGACCGAACTGCTTGTACCCTTCGAAGCCGATGACGTGCCGGAATTTCTCCGCCGCCGGATCGAGTATAGCCAGGCCTATTCCATCGGCTTCGCCCGGATACTGCATCCCACGCTGGCTGGTGGATTATCCGCCCGTTATATACAACAACGACTTGCCGATCCGGAAATATCCGGAACCGATACGCTCCGGATAGCTACCGAAATGCACCATGCACCATTCTGGACTTTTGATATCGGCCTGATGTATGAGTACGATAGCCGGTTCGTGATCGGCCTTGCGGCGAAAAACCTTATAACGGTTCATGAAGACGAATTCCCGGCAGACTTCAAAAACTTCGGAATGAATCCCCAGAAATATCTGCGGGCGGGAGTTCTCTATAAAGGTTTGTCCGGTATAAGAATAACAGTCGACGGCGATACCCGCGGACGTATTGCCATCGGAAACGAATGGCAGCTCTTCGAGCAGGCAATGCTGCGGGGGGGATTCTACGGGAATCTGAAAACCCCGTCTCTGCCGGAGGCCCTCGCCGCCGGTATCGGCGTTAACCTGGGGTCGATCAGTTTCGATGCCAGCTATCTTATGTTCGTCGACAGAGAATTCCGTGAAAGAGGTACGCCGGTCGATGCATTATTCCAGCACCGCATCGAGGACATCGGTTATAATCATTTCACCGGCAATCGGTTCGACCTTTCGTTCAGACTCCAACTGGGGATGATGCACGCACAACTCGTTCGGATTGAAAGCGTGGAAATTATAGGGGATGTCTATCCCTCGTCCTATGAGATCCATGCCTATCGTCCGCTTGCGAAGGTTCGAGTCAGAAATATTTCTCAGAAGCCCGTCGAGACGAGGGTCGGTTTTTTCGTAAAAAGCATTATGGACCGGGCTACCGAGACACGCTCTCATTACATGCTTCCCGGCGAGGTCGCCGAAATACCGGTCATCGCTCTCTTTAACGAGACTATCAGAAGCGTCATCAGTTATTCAATAAAGACCGCGGAGATCTACGTGAAAGCGACTGCCGCTCCCGATTACGACGATAAGCGCCAGACGCCGTTGATTGTGCATGGAAGGAATGATTGGAACGGGGACATACTATCTCTCCGGTATTTCGTTACTCCGGAAGATCCGCAAATATTACGATTTACCCGCGAGGCGCTGCATAACCGACGGGAACAGGAGATTGGTACGACTCCCGGCGCCGGCCAGTTCGAGAAAATCCGGTTCCTATTCGATACATTTGCGTCGAGATTATTATACGTCAGCGATCCGAGAAAAACTCATAACCGTGTTCAATACCCCGCTGAGACGCTCGACATCCGGGGGGGCGATTGCGATGACATGGCCGTCGCCTTTGCGAGCATTCTTGCAAGTGTCGGCATAGCGGCGGCTTTCGTCGACGTGATTCCTCCGGATCGGCCGCAGAATGCACACGTCTACCTTATGATCGATTCGGGATTGAAACCTGAAGAGGCTCATAATATTTCGTTAAATCCGAAGCGGTATACTGTCCGGAGAAACGAGTTTGGGATCGAAACCGCGTGGATTCCGCTCGAAACGACGGCGATGGGACAGGGATTTGAACGCGCGTGGTCCATCGGAGCAGAATCATTTTACAACGAAGCAATTATTTCAGGAGGACTGGTACATGGCTGGGTACGCATTGTCGATATACCGCGAATGTAACGTCCGGAAATTGCGGTCCGGAACGTTTTTACTCCTTTTTCTGCTCTGTCTCGGATCGGCATCGGAGGCCGGACCGGATGCGGACCGTGACCTGATCGTCGTCCGGGTCACCGGCGAGGCATGGGTTCGTGCGGGAGTAGCCGAAGAATGGAATCAACTGCTCCCGGAGATGCGGGTGAGACCGACAGATTCGATCAGGACCGGCAGGCGCACATCTGTCATGGTAAGAGTGCCGAACGGCGAGCAATATACGATACCTGCCGAGACGCAGGTCGACGGATCCGATTTCAGGGAATTCGACCGGACCGAGCTCCTTCTCCGTCTTGCAATGGAGGATATGCTTTCGGTTCCCGACCGGCCGGGCGGCGACCGCCCGTTGCCTCACACAACAGTGCTGCATGGTGAGCGGAGAGACGGCGAGGGAACAGCAGCCGATGGCGGTGTGACCGAATCGGACAGGATACGGTTGAGAATGAACGGCGCCCATTTTCTAGCTGAACAAAAGTTTGTCGGCTCGGCATTGCTCAAAACCAGGGAAACACTGCGATTGTATCCGGTCGGGGGATACAGGCCGGGTGCACTCCTCTTTACCGCAGAAACGCTTGAGCAGCTGGCTCTGTATGAAGAGGCTGCGAGGTACTACAGGGAGGTACTCGGGTCGGATGCTCCGGCGGCTGCACGGAAAAAAGCTGAAGAGAGGCTGGCGGCGATTGCCGGGAAATTAGCGGATTAAAAAAACGCCGGGCGCCGCTCTTTTCGGAACGACGACCGGCAATGACCCGGTTGATTATTTCAAACCGCGCAGGATGCGTTCTATCTGTTCGGCATGCTCGGTTTCATCTGCAATAATATCCTCAAGTTTAACCTTGAGTCCGATATCACCGATTGCATCGGCCTGTTCGATCCGTTTTTTATACGTTTCGATATCCTGCCGTTCCATCTTCAAATCGTATTCCAGAATATCTTTCACTTCGGTATGTTTTTCGAACGGCGTTGGGACGGTAACGGGATCACCGCCGAGGGTGACTATCTTATCCATGAGAAAGGTCGCATGCGCCATCTCTTCCGCAATATCGGGCCGGAGCAATTCTCTCAACTCTTCACCGTGGAATCCCTTCGCTAAGGATGTCTGATACATATAGCGTATCGCCGCGCCCATCTCGTTCGCGAGATCCTGGTTTAAACCGTCGATTAATTGTTTCTTATCCATATGTGCCTCCGATTATGTTATATTGTTTTTTTCGTGGATTGGTTGCGTTGACAATTTTCGCAGATGCCTTTGATTTCGATCTGATGGTTCAACACTTTGAAGTTCCCGACCGGTATCGAATCGAGATGAATATCCGATACGAACCGATGCTCAATGTCGAAGACGCGATCGCATCGAACGCATACAAGGTGATGGTGCTGCTCCATGTTCATATCGATGCGCAGGGAGCCTTCGACCGAGCGAAAGCGCGATAAAAGTCCTAGTTCCGCAAACGTATCAAGCGTTTTATAGATCGTGGCGAGAGAGATGGTAGGGAATTGTTTCTTTACTCTCCTGTAGATGGTCTCCGCATCCGGATGATCCTGATGTGCAAGGAGTTCATTATATATTAAAATGCGTTGCGGGGTAATGTTCAGGTTCGATGCTTTACAAATCTGTGTGAATTTCTCGAGCATAGGGTACCCTGTTGTTAACAGGAGTTATTATTTAAGAATTATTATTAAATAGGAATTTAACTAATATAAAAATCGTTGTCAAGTCTCAAACTACGAAATTCGCCCGATTTTTTTCCTCTATAAGATTCAGCCTCGGTGAAATCCCGATAAGAAATCCGAGTACCTTCGGTTGCCGGGAAGATGGAAAAACATCGATCCAATAGCAATTCCGCATATTAAGGCGCCGGGGTATGGAAGTCCGGTGGCCACTGATGCAATACTTCCGAAGAGAGCGACTCCTACGCAGAGGGAGAGCGCCAGTATCATCGTCATCCGGTACCCGGATATGAGCTCACCGGGGTTGGCTGGAACAGGCATTCGCTGGGGGAGATATTTCCATACATAGAAGGAGAGAGGTATCTGGACTGCTGTGATGAGATATCCGGCATAGTAAAGTGAGAATAGCTCAGCTTTGGGTAGCTGTCCCTGAGAAATTATAAGGAATAGGGTAACAGTCAGCACGGTCAGGGATATTGCCAGAAAACCGATTCGTTGAAACTGGGGTTGCTGCTCCTTGAGAATATCTTCGAGTTGATTGCGGTTCATTCTGAATATCGGCGTTTCTCGTCCTCGGTTAGTGTCTCATTCATACTGCCGGAGCGGAACCCCATTAAATCGAGCGTGATATAAGTAAATCCCAATGCTTTGAATTCCTTCACGATTCCGGCTCTGAAATTCATGTCGGCAAATTTATTCATCTCATCCGGTCCTACCTCTATGCGGACGGTATGATCGTCGTGATGCCTCGCCCGGAAAAATTTGAATCCGTTATCGCGCAGGATATTCTCAGCGCGGTCGATGCGCGACAGTTTCGGTTTATCGATCGATTGTCCATATGGAAACCTCGATGAAAGGCAGGCAAATGACTGTTTGTCCCAAGTTCGCAAACCGAGGTATCTTGATATCTCCCTTATCTCATCTTTAGTCAGCCCGGCTTCGAGCAGCGGCGATCGTACGTTTTGCTCTCTTTTTGCGGTAAGTCCGGGTCTGAAATCACCTGTGTCGTCGACATTCGATCCGTCGGCGATCCATCCGTATCCTTCGCGCTTCGCGATCTCATGCAGCTTTCCGAACAATTCGGTTTTACAATAATAACATCTGTTGGCGGGATTTTCACGGAATTTAAGGATATCGGTCTCTTCGGTACGTACGATTCTATAACCGACGCCAATTTCATCTGCGAGCGTGCAGGCTTCGTAGAATTCGCGGGTAGGGTAGGTTTCGGACTGGCCGATGACTCCGAGGGCGAATTTCCCCAGTACGTCGTACGCCGCTTTTAAAAGCAGGGTGCTGTCTACGCCGCCTGAAAATCCGATGACGACGCTTCCCATTTCTCTCAGAATTTTCTGAAGCGCGATATACTTGAGTCGGGTATTTTCGGAAATCGATATCGGTCGAACTTCGGCTTCGCTCATAGATCCATCGTCATATGTTGCTGAATATGTTGCTGTACCGTATTCTGAACTTCCGTTAACGGAAATGAAAGCCCCGTCCAGATCGTAAATGCAAGCGCTGCCTGATTGAGCAGCATCGGCAAACCGTTGCTGGCGCGGGATCCGCGTTTACGTGCTGCGGACAGGAATGATGTCTCGGTCGGATCATAGATAAGATCGATCACTATATGATTTTCAGAGAACGGAAACGAAACTTCGACGGGCGACATCCCGATGTATGAACTGGAGCCTATCGGCGTGGTTTGTATGATCCCCTTCGCGCGGATCGCGGCTCGATACAGACCGTCCTTATTCCATGGTACGGCTTCAACCTCCTTAATTCCGTACGAATTCGCCTGGTTCATCAATGCCTCGATCCGGCCCTCCGATCTACCCGCTATCAGCAATAATGCAGGTCTTGTCCGGATAGCAAGCGCATCGAGTACCGCCCGGGCAGCGCCGCCGGTACCGAGGATCAGTACGGGTTCTCCGTGCAGTTCGGATAGTTCCCCTTCATAACCGTAGAAGAATCCATCGGCATCGGTATTATGACCGGTCAGGGACCCGTCTGCAATCGTGAATGTATTGACGGCTCCGATACGACGGGCGGTTTCCGAAATTGAATCGATAAACTTCATAATTTCGATCTTATGGGGAATCGTCACGTTACCGCCTGCAAATCCGAGAAGCCGGAGCGCGTCAAGTGCATTGGAGAGCTTCCCGGGCGAAATATCCACGGGGAGGTAAACATATTCCGCACCGGCGTAGCGGCATGCGGTATTGTGAATCAGCGGTGAGAGGGTATAAGATATATTGTGTCCGAGTAAAGCCAATCCGCGTGTCATCGGAGTTTCCGGTTTAATAACATATAAAGAAAAACCTAATCCTGATAATGATCGGGATTAGGTTTTTATGCAACATTCCTGTGAAGGCGGGTAAATTACTTTATCAATCGGATTAAATCCCGGACATATTTGTTGTCGCCGAACTCCCGCTCGAATTCCGCCCGCTTCGATTCATCGAGGCTGAAACATTTCTTCAAGGCATCGACGGCGTCGACATACTGGCGAAGGCTCAGCAGCGCTTTTGCCTTAATGTAATACGGCTCGAACCATTCCGAGCTGAGTTCGATAGCCCGGTTCAACGCCGCGAGAGATTCTTCCGCATTCCCGTATTCATAGAGCGTGCTGCCGAGGTCGAACCATGCTTCTCCGTTCTCGGGTTCGAGTTTGACGACCATTCTGTAGCTGGAGACCGATTCCCACAGCCTGCCGAGATTGTACTCAGCGTCCGCCTTCGCGTACCACAATTCGGGATAATCTTTGTTCAGGCCAAGGGCTTTGTTATAGTCGCTCAACGCCCTGGTATATTGCTCCAGCGTATCGTAGCAACTTCCCCGTCCGAAATACGACTCGTAGTGGTTCTTATCTATTTTCAACGCATTGGAAAAGCACTTGATCGCCTCTTTGAGTTGCCCGAGCTCTTCGTGTGCATTTCCCAGATTGTGCCACGCCGCGACGTCGTTTGCATCGTAACGGATCGTCTCTTTATAGCATTTAATGGCATCGTGGAGCCTGCCCATGTTCGCGCATGCGTTCCCCTTATTATACCACGCGGCAGGGAATTTCTCGTTGATTGCAAGCGCCATATCGTAGCTCTCAACCGCTTTATGGTATCTCCCGAGCCGGTTGAGAATAATTCCCCGGTTGTACCACGCATTATAATTGTAGGGATCGAGGTCGATATTCCGGTTATATGCGGTCAGCGCCTCCTCAAGCCGGTCCAGGAAATCATAGCAGAATCCTATCTCGTACCAGGCCTCTTTATGGCTCGCATTCCCGTCGACAATAAATTTCAGGATCTGGAGCGCCTCTTCGTATTTTTCCATTTTTTCATAGGATACGGCTTTGCTGAAGAGTGCTTCTTCGTTCGATGGATCGAACTCGAGAGCTTTATTGAAACAATCGATCGCTTCGCCGAGGCGGTTCATATTGTCGAGTGTGATGCCGCGGTTTATCAGAAGGTCTGAATCGACGGGATTCAGGCGCATAGCTTGATTGTAGCACTCGAGGGCTTCTTCATACCTGTAGAGATTATTGAGCGTCATTCCTTTGCGCTGCCAGATGTCGGCGCTGTAGGGGATGTGCTGAATCAGGATGTCGATGAAGTGGAGGGCTTCCTCAAAACGCTCATTATCCATATAAAAATTGATAATTTCCTCCATAGCTTCGAGGTTGGTGATGGAGCCCGAATTCCCGCTGAGCCGCTCCTTTAATTTCCGTACTTCTTCCTCGAAGCGGTCGTTGGGTTTCTTTCCGGGCTCTCCCCAGTCGTCGTAATATTCTTCAAAATCGAAAATGCTCATATCACCCGGTCACGGCAAAGGTTGGAGGAAAGGGAAAAAATTAATCTGCCAGAGACTAATTAAACAAAAAAGTATTTCGTTGTCAATAGCAGTCGGCACACGCTGAAATGCCCGAAACGCCTCTGATTTCCTCCAAAATCAGCGATTTAGTTGCTTTTATGGGCATTTCGATATATATTAAACGTTTAATATTTTTGCTATGATACAAAAGAATATACGGGATATCCGTAGCAGAATCGGAAATTCGGCTGTACGAGTCGGAAGGGATCCGTCAGAAGTTACTTTAATTGCGGTCTCCAAGACATTTGATTCAAACGTAATTAAACAGGTATTAACCTACGACCAGTTCGATTTCGGTGAAAGCTACGTCCAGGAACTGATAAAAAAGAGACAGGATCCCGGACTGGAACGGGTAAAATGGCATTTTATCGGTCCCTTGCAGAGAAACAAAGTAAAGTACCTGATCGATTTTATCAGCGTTATTCATTCAGTTGAGAATCTTAAAGTTTGCGAGGAGATCGAAAAACGGGCATCCCGCATCGGAAGACTGATCGAAGTCCTTGTTGAGATAAATACAACAGGTGAGCATCAAAAGCACGGTATACGACCGCTTGAAGCGGGAGCATTTTTTCGGGAGGCGGGAATATTCGATCATGTACTGCTTCGCGGTTTGATGACGATGGCTCCCTTTGCCGACAATCCCGAAATCGCAAGACCCAGCTTTCGGATGCTGGCGGGTCTTCGCCGCGACCTCTTGGATCAGGGCGTTCCGGAAATTCAAGTACAACATCTGTCGATGGGGATGTCGAATGATTTTGAAGTAGCCGTTGAAGAAGGGGCGACCATGGTGCGCATCGGAAGCAGTCTGTTCGGTGAACGCCCGGCTCGTTAAGAACTCATCATCGAGAAGGAGACCAGATCGTGAAAATAACCCCTATGGAAATCAAGAACCAGGATTTCAAAAAGGTGATGCGCGGCTACGACCCGATCGAGGTCAACACCTTTTTAGAGATGCTCGCCAACGAGCTCGAGAATCATATAAAGGACCAAAAGGATACGCGCGAACAGATCCACGAGCTTGAATCGCAGCTCAAGGATTTTAAACAGATCGAGAAATCCCTGCAGCAGGCTCTCCTCCAGGCACAGGAATCTGCAACGCGTGCCCGCGAACAATCGAAACAGGAAGCCGATATACTCATCAGACAGGCCGAAACGCAGGCGAACGAGATACTCCGGGATTCAAGGTCGACGCTGGCAACACTCACCAATGAGATCGAACGCCTGAAGACCATACGGGAGACCATGGTCAGTCGATTTAAAATTCTGCTGAATTCCCAGATAGACCTTTTAAGGTCCCTCGAGGTCGAGGAGGAAGCCGAAAGATACGAGGAGCGCAAGGTTATGGTCGGGAAAAAGTCGGTACAGGTCGACGACATTCTCCAGAAACTCGATCAGCTATAATGGACCTCTACGATAAAATCCAGCAGACTGTTGCAAGTATCCGGCGACATACCCAATCGACCCCCAAAATAGGCATTATTCTGGGAACCGGACTCGGTGGATTGGTGAGCCAGCTACAAATAGACACCGAAATCGAATACGGCGATATTCCTCACTTCCCGATTTCAACCGTCGAGTCGCACTCGGGGAAACTGATCTTCGGCAGACTTGCCGGTAGTGCGGTCGTTGTCATGCAGGGCAGGTTTCACCTCTACGAGGGGTACACGATGCAGCAGATAACGTTCCCCGTTCGCGTTATGAAATTCCTGGGAGTGGAAATACTGATAGTGTCGAATGCATGCGGCGGCATGAATCCGGTCTACCGGAAAGGCGATCTGATGATCATGACCGATCACATCAACCTGCTCGGAGATAACCCGCTGATCGGGCCGAACGACGAGAGACTCGGCATCCGGTTTCCCGATATGTCGGAACCGTATCACCGATCGCTCATCGAAATTGCCGAGGAAGTCGCCCGGGAAAATCAGATAAGCGTACACAAAGGAGTGTATGTTGCAGTGGCGGGACCGAATCTCGAAACCCGTGCCGAATACAGATTCCTCCGGCTCATTGGAGCGGATGCCGTCGGTATGTCGACCGTTCCCGAAAACATCGTCGCTAACCACATGGGTATGAAAGTACTCGGCGTCTCCGTCGTGACCGATGAATGCTTTCCCGACACCTTACAGCCGGCGAATGTCGCCGATATAATCGCCGCTGCAAACAGCGCCGAACCGAAACTGACCTCGATTATGAAATTTGTCGTCGGAAAACTGGAGCTCTAAGTGCAGTCCGACCATTCCGATGTACAGTATGAAATTCCGGATCATATTCGGGGCGGACTGAAATACTACGACATTATTCTCGGACTTTTCGTATCGGTACTTTTAATCTCCAACATAGCCTCGACGAAAATTCTGGTGCTGGGTCCGTTCACATTCGACGGAGGAACCATTTTGTTTCCCGTCAGCTATATTTTCTGTAATATCCTGACCGAGGTGTACGGGTATCGCAAGGCGCGCAAGGTTATCTGGACGGGATTCTTCAGCGCGGCGCTCATGGCGTCTGTCCTTATGGCCGTAGGATCTCTTCCCCCTGCAGAGGGATGGAACAATCAGGATGCATACGATGCGATTCTCGGACTTACACCGCGCATCGTGCTTGCGAGCCTGGTGGCTTACTTCACCGGCGAATTTTTAAATTCATTCACTCTGGCGAAGTTGAAAATTCGGACGGAGGGGAAGTATCTGTGGGTGCGAACGATCGGATCAACGGTCGTCGGTCAGGCGGCCGACACGGCGCTCTTTATCTCGATAGCGTTCATCGGGGTTCTTCCCTGGATTCTGCTGGCGACCGTTTTTATCTCGAACTATGTCTTTAAGATTCTCGTCGAAATACTCGCAACGCCGCTTACATACCGGATCGTCGGCTTTTTAAAACGGTCGGAACGCGTCGACGTGTACGACCTGAGAACCGATTTTAATCCCTTCAATCTGAAGGAAGTTTAGAGATGGAACAATCGGCCGGAAAAATACTGATTATAGCCGGACTGATACTCGTTACAATCGGGGCGGTCATATTCTTCGGTATTAAAATACCGCTCCTCGGCAAGTTGCCGGGAGATATCAGAATCGAGAAGGAAAATTTCACACTATATATACCGCTCGGGACGGGATTATTGATCAGCCTGGCGATCACCGCGCTCCTCTGGGCGATCTCCCTGCTGGGTAAAAAATAAAACAGGCCGGGCAAATCCCGGGAGCAGTTCATAAATTCATATCGAACCGAGAGATACCGCTTTATGTTCAGACAGCTCAGCGATAAAATAAATTACGGGGATATCGAGAACGATATAAGGAATTTCTGGCAGGACCGCTCCGTGTTCGAACGCAGTATTTCCGAACGCGAATCAGGACCGACGTTCACGTTTTATGAAGGACCACCGACCGCCAACGGAAAACCCGGCATTCACCATGTCGTGAGCAGGACCTTGAAGGATCTGGTTTGCCGCTATAAGACAATGCGCGGCTATAAAGTTCAACGGAAAGGCGGCTGGGACACTCACGGACTGCCGGTGGAGATCGAGGTCGAGAAGAAGCTCGGCATTAAGCACAAAGACGAGATCTACGAATTCGGCGTCGAGAAGTTCAATAAGGAGTGCTATAATTCGGTATTTACCTATCTGAAAGACTGGGAAGAGATGACCCGGTTGATGGGATACTGGATCAATCTCGACGATGCCTATGTCACCTGCACGCGCGAATATATCGAATCGGTCTGGTGGGCGCTCGACCAATATTATAAAAAGGGATTAATCTACCGCGGTTATAAAATCCAACCCTACTGTCCGCGGTGCGAAACGCCCCTTTCATCGCACGAGGTCTCACAGGGTTACCAGGATGTGAAGGATCCGAGCATCTACGTTCGCATGAAACTGAAAGGTGAAGAACGCACATCCATCCTGGTCTGGACCACGACCCCGTGGACGCTCATCTCGAACGTCGCACTTGCAGTTCATCCTTCGGTCGTCTACGCGAAAATCAGACTCGGCGAGGAATATCTTATACTCGCTCAGGAGCGGCTGCATGTCATCGACGACCCCTACGAGCTTGTCGGGACGTTGAAGGGAGAGGAGTTGACGGGATTGGAATATGAGCGGCTCTTTGATTACCTGCCTGTCAAAGAAAAGGCATTTTATATTGTGGGCGCCGACTTCGTAACGACGGAAGACGGATCCGGTATCGTCCATCTCGCTCCTGCATTCGGCGAGGACGACTATCAGATGGGCAGAAAGCACGGACTGCCGACGTTGCAACCCGTGAATAAATCAGGCAAGTTCACCGATGAAATTACTGATTTCAGGGGCAAGTTCGTAAAGGACGCAGATCCGGATATCATCACAAACCTGAAGAAGCGCGGACTTATATATAAGAAGGAGACGATCACGCACAGCTATCCGCATTGCTGGCGGTGCCGGTCGCCGCTCTTATACTATGCACGTTCCTCATGGTATATAAAGACCACCGAGTACGCGCAGCGTATGATCGAACTGAACGAACAGATAAACTGGATTCCTCCCGAGGTCGGCACCGGACGGTTCGGAAACTGGTTGGCGGAGAATAAGGATTGGGCGTTGTCCCGCGATCGTTTCTGGGGAACGCCGCTGCCGATTTGGGTTTGCGAATCCTGCTCGTCCGAGAAGAGCATCGGGAGTCTTGCCGAACTCGCCGGCGGAACCTGGCGCGTCAACGGTGAGGTAAAGCCGATAGATGAACGGAACTTCGATCCGCACAAGCCCTACGTCGATCAGGTATTCTTCGACTGCGACTGCGGAGGGGTGATGCGGCGCGTCCCGGAACTGATCGACGTGTGGTTCGATTCCGGCTCGATGCCGTTCGCCCAATGGCATTATCCGTTCGAGAACCGGGATATCTTCGATGCGAATTTCCCGGCCGATTATATCTGCGAGGGGATCGACCAGACCCGCGGATGGTTTTATACCCTCCATTCCATCTCCACTGCGCTGTTCGAAAAGCCGGCCTTTAAGAATGTCCTGGGCAACGAGCTGATTCTGGATAAGGATGGTCAGAAGATGTCGAAATCCAGAGGCAACACGATCGATCCGTTCTACATTTTCGGACGATACGGCTCCGACACCCTGCGCTGGTATCTGATCACCACCAGCCCCCCCTGGCGTCCGACCCTCTTCGATGAGGACGGTCTGAAGGATGTTCAGAGAAAATTTTTCAGCACACTTATCAATACGTACTCCTTCTTTGTTCTCTACGCGAACATCGACGGATTCGACGGAGCGGGCGATCAGGTACCGATTGAAGAACGCCAGGAGATCGACCGGTGGATCATATCCGAGCTCAATACCCTGTACGAGAACTACTGCCGGCTCATGGACGAGTACAACGTCACCCATGCAGCACGCGAGGTATCCGACTTTACCATCGACAAGCTTTCGAATTGGTACGTGCGAAGGAACCGGCGGCGGTTCTGGAAAAGCGAGAAGGGACGCGATAAAACGGCAGCCTATCAGACACTCTATGAATGTCTGATAGGCGTCTCGAAACTGATGGCTCCGTTCGCGCCGTTTCTTGCCGAAGAATTGTTCCGGAATCTGAACGTCAGAAGCGGCATCGAAAAATCCGACTCGGTCCATCTTTCCCTGGTACCGGAAAAGGACGAAAAGGCCGTCGATGTCTCGCTCGAACGCAAGATGGACCTCGCGCAGCGGGTCGTTTATCTCGCGAGATCGATCAGGGCGAAGACGAACTTGAAGGTGAGGCAGCCGTTGAAGCGGGTCATCGTCTCGGTCCGGGTTGCAGAATCACGGGCGGATATTCAGAAAATGGAACGGGTCGTTCTCGAAGAGATAAATGTGAAGGGACTGGAGTTCGTGACGGACGAATCCGGACTCGTCCGTAAAAAGGCGAAGCCGAATTTCAAATCAATCGGACCGAAGTACGGAAAGAACGTTCAGGCGGTGGCGCAGCGAATCCGCGAACTGTCTACGGAGGAGGTGGTGCGGCTCGAACATGAAGGTAAATTCGATATCCGGCTGAACGGTGAGTCTTTCGAGCTATCCATCAATGATATCGAGATAGCAACGGAAGATATCAAAGGCTGGGTCGTGGAATCCGACGGCATCGTTACCGTCGCTCTTGATACCGATCTTACGGATGAGCTGAAAGCGGAAGGGCTCGCGCGCGAATTTGTCAATAGGGTACAGAATATGCGGAAGGAAGCGGGTTTTCAGGTTACCGACCGAATTCGTATATTGTACGGGTGCGATGATCCGACGCTCGCACGCGCGCTTACACTGTTTGCAGCATACGTTAAAACGGAAACCCTCGCCGAGGAATTGATCGATCGCTCGGGTCACAGGGAAACGCTCCAGCCCGTGATTTTAAACGGCATCGATTGCCGCATCGCAGTCGAAATCGCGGGCACGGAAGATACAGATCGATGATGGAATATACACACAACCGGAGAAAAGGAGAAGTCGATGGCTAAGAAAACAGCATCAACCAGGAAGACTAAGGTGAAAGGGACAGCGAAGGGACGCAAACCGGCGCCCAAAACCGCGGCGAAGAAAAAGACGAAACCGGTAAGCGCATCGGGCAGGAAAGGATTTTCGCGGAAAGACCTCCAACACTTCAAGAATATCATACTCGAGCAGCGGCGGGAGATCATGGAAGAAATAGCGACCTTGCGCGAGAGTATTATGGATACGACGACCGGCGAATATACCGGTGAGAATTCCTCATACTCTATTCATATGGCGGACCAGGGAGGCGAGCAGATGGACCGGGAAATTACGTTCCTCTTTGCGTCGCGCGAGGGAAAATATCTGCGCTATCTTGAAGAAGCACTTCAACGAATCGAAAACGGCCAGTACGGATTCTGCCGCGACTGCGGCAGCCTCATCGATAAAGAACGGCTTGAAGCGGTTCCGATCGCGCAGCAATGCATCAAGTGCAAGACCGCGGCAAAACAAACGTCCTGATGTCTATCCGAAAGCGAATGACTATTGAAAGTTCTGTATCTGACATTGGGGATCGTTTCGCTCGATCAACTTACGAAAGCCCTGGTTAAAGGGATCACCATTCCCTTTCTTGGAATAGAGTGGGCCGGAATGCGATACGGTCAATCCATTACGCTCATCGGGGATATTCTCCGCCTGACCTATATCGAAAATCCGGGAATGGCGTTCGGCATCAACTTCGGCGGGAAAACCTTCTTCGCCCTCTTCTCCATCATCGCCTGTATTGGCATTTTTTGGTACCTGTATACGCTCCGGCGTGAGCGGCTGCGTGTCAAACTTCCTCTCGCCCTTATTCTCGGCGGCGCATTGGGAAATCTCATCGACCGGGTTTTTTACGGCCTGTTCTACCGGGAAGCTCCGCTCTTCCATGGCAAGGTTGTCGATTTCATAGATGTCATTTTTTTTAATATCTCCGTCTTTGGTTATAACCTCTCCCGGTGGCCGGTCTTCAATGTAGCTGATTCCGCGGTCACCATAGGCGTCGTTCTTATGATCCTGTTTCACCGCGAAACCCTGAAAGACCCCAAAACGGCTGCACCGTCAGGAGAAAGCATTCAATCGGATCTACCTGCAGCACCGCTCCCCGAGGTGGATACCGTTTCGGAGAAAACGGATGCATCCCGGAGTCCTTCAATCGACTGATCAGTACCGGCCGTCCCTATAAACTCAATTCATTGAAAGAATCTATTATCCATATTACCATTCCTCCGGGACAGAGGAGGGAACGAGTGGATGTTTTTCTGGCGCACCAGATCCAAAACGCTTCGAGAAGTAGAATCCAGGCGGCGATACGAAACGGTCTCGTTACCATCTCCGGAAAGGAGATCAAATCTAATCATATCGTAACTCCCGGGGAAACGATCACATTCTCGCTCCCGAAAGAACCCCCCTCCGAGGCACAACCCGAGAACATACCGCTCGACATCGTCTACGAAGATGATTCGTTGCTCATTGTCAATAAACCTCCGGCTATGGTCACGCATCCCGCCTTCGGGAATTATGCCGGTACGCTCGTGAACGCCCTCCTCTATCATCTGTATCCGAAACCCAGTTCAGCGGGAACGAATCCGGTCGGCGGCAACGCGCTGCGACCTGGAATCGTACACAGATTAGATAAAGATACATCGGGATTGCTCGCCGTAGCTAAGAACGAGCAGGCACACAGGTATCTTGCATCCCAATTCGCAGGACACTCGATCGACCGCGAATACTGGGCGGTCGTCTGGGGTATTTTCCGCGAGAAGAAGGGCTCTATAGAAGCTAGCCTCGGACGCAGCCTTTCCGACCGGAAGAAGTTTACCGTACGCGATGACGGTAAGCATGCAGTCACTCACTATGTTGTGCTGCAGGAATACGACGGACTCTCGCTCGTGCGCCTTAGTTTGCATACCGGCAGGACTCACCAGATCCGTGTCCACCTGGCCTCCATCCACCATCCCGTGTTCGGAGACCCGATGTACGGCGGGCGCCGTATTGTCTACGGAGGCGTGACGCCGAAGCGTAAAGCGTTCATTGCGAACCTACTCGAACGACTCCCCCGCCAGGCGCTGCACGCGAAGACTCTCGGATTCATCCATCCCGTCACGCGGGAAAAAGTTTTCTTTGATTCGACTCTCCCGGCGGACATGCAGGAAATTATCGACCGGTTATCCAAGAACAAGGCTGATCTCGAAAAATTATAATCCACGGAATTCATTTCTTCATTTAGAGTTTAGAAAGGAGGAGGCTCGATCATGCGGCTTTTTGCAGGGCTTGTAGTCACGCTTGTTTGCATTTCTTCGATCTGTCGGGCACAGACCGCACCTGCGATCGGACTGCGGGATAATACGCCCGCCGTCCACGCTTTCATCAATGCGAGAATCGTTCAGGATCCCCAGAGGATCATAGAAAGTGGAACGGTCGTTGTTCGGAACGGCGTGATTGAGTCTGTCGGGAGAAATATCCCGCCGCCGTCCGATGCCGTTGTGCACGACCTGTCGGGGAAAACCGTCTATGCAGGCTTCATCGATCTCTATACTCACATCGGGATGCCGCATGGGGTGCGGAGCGACGGATCCGGCTCCGTGCAGAGCGCTCTGCAGCAGGTATCTGCGCAGGTGCGTGCGTCTCTTGCCGCTCAGGGACAGGCGTCGGATTCGCCGCAGGGTCCGATACATTGGAATCCTCAGGTGAGATCGTATATCGACGCCGCCGCGGTGTTCACCCCGGACAATCAAACCGCTGCGAGTCTCCGCTCACAGGGATTCACCCTCGCACTGACCCATCCTCCCCTCGGTATCTTCAGAGGCGCAGGAGCTCTCGTCTCACTCGGTGAAACCGACGCGAACAGGACTGTCATACGTGAAAACGTGGCGCAGAGCATCTCATTCCGGCGGTCGGGTGAGCTCGGTGTCGGATATCCGACATCGCTGATGGGTTCGATTGCGCTCATCCGCCAGATTTTTTCCGACGCCGGCTGGCACGGGGAAGCTCACGAGAGCTATGAGAGAAACCCGGTAGGCCAGGTTCGACCCGAAACGAACCTCGCACTCACCGCATTATACGATGCCGTCGCCGGGAGGCAACCCGTCCTCATCGAAACATCGGATGAACAGAATCTGCTCCGGGCCGCAGAGATCGCGCGCGAATATGCACTGAAGCTCTGGATACGCGGAAGCGGTTATGAATACCAACGCATCGACGCCGTGACCGGCTCAGGCGTCGCGCTCATCCTGCCGCTCAACTTTCCCGATCCCCCCGACGTCGAAAGACCCGAGGACGGCAGGCGGATTCCACTCTCGGATTTGCTGCACTGGGACACGGCACCAGATAATCCTGCACGTGTCGCGAATGCCGGCCTCGAGTTCGCGCTTACGACTTC